>JAKSDN010000831.1 GCA_022360075.1 Kiloniellales bacterium
AATTCGGGAATGTCTGGGCGGCTTGGAAATCCATAGTGCGCTTTGCGCGGTTCCTTCGGAACCCTTCGAGACGCCCGCTGACGCGGGCTCAGGATGAGGGATGTTCTTACTGCCACGAAGGTCTCACCTCATCCTGAGGACCGCCATTAAGGCGCGTCTCGAAGGACGCACAGAGGAACTGCAGCTTTCTCGATCAGGCGGCGAAATCATGCATCGCCCCGGCGCCCGGCTTCCGCTAGCCTGCCGGGCGAGGCCCCAGCCAAGCCGACGATAGCGATGCCTGGAGCGACTGTCCTGCCATGTCCCTGATGCGCCGGATCCGTGGCGTGATGATGCGGACCATGCCCCTGATGATCACCTGCAGGGAGCTGGAGGCCTTCATCGTCGACTATCTGGACGGGAGCTTGCCGGCCGGCAAGAGACGGGTCTTCGATCTCCATATCAGACTTTGTCCGGAATGCCGCGCCTACCTCAAGGCCTACGAGCGGACGATCGAGACCGGGCAAGCCGCATTCGGGGACCCCGACGCGCCGCCGCCCGACGACGTCCCGGAGGATCTCGTCGCGGCGATTTTGGCCGCCCGCGACAGCAAGCCCTGACCCTTCCGAACGGCGCGGGTCGCTCGCGTCACGGCGCGCCGGCTCGCCATGTCGGGTTGGCCTTACAGCGGCGCGCTGGCCGCCGCGTCGTCGAGCAGCCGGCGCAAGGCAGCGGCCTCCTCGCGTCCCATGCGCGTACGGAAACTGCGTTCCGCCTCGCGCCAGAGCGGCACCGCCTGCTTGAAGCGGCGGCGACCCTGCGTGGTGATGGCAACTGCCCGGCTTCTCTGATCAGTCCCCGGCCCGACGGCGATCAGGCCCGCCTCTTCCAGCGGGCGCAGGTTGCGGGTCAGGGTCGTGCGATCCACGGCCAGGAGGGCCGCCAGCTCCGTGATCGTGAGGCCCCGCGTATCCGCCACCATGGCCAAGACCTGGTACTGGGTCAGCCGCAAGCCGGAAGGCTTGAGCGCCCGGTCGTAGGCTTGGGTCAAGCGGCGCGCGCTGCGCCGTAGCGCGGCACAGGTACAGGGCGTCTCGGGAAACCTGTTCACCTCGGTCACCGCATCTGTTCCATCGGGGCCAAGGGCCGCGATTGACATTCTCGTGTAAGTGCACGAGTGTAGACGCACGAGTTTACTACGGGGTGTTCTGGCTTGTCCACGGCGACGCTGAATGCCGAGGCACCGCGCTACGGGGTGCCGCCGGCCGAGACCTTGAAGTCGATGAGCGGCCTCGCCTTCCTCTCGGCGATCCGCGATGGCGCGCTGCCGCAGCCGCCGATCTGCCAGGCGCTCGACTTCGCTCTGGTCGAGGTCGAGGAAGGCCGGGCCGTCTTTCGCGGCCGACCGAGCGAGGCGCTCTACAACCCGATCGGCTCGGTCCATGGCGGCTGGCCGGCGACCCTGCTCGATTCCTGCATGGCCTGTGCCGTGCACTCCGGCTTGCCCCAGGGTGTCGGCTACACCACACTGGAATTCAAGATCAATCTGGTCCGCGCCATCACCGAGGCGAGCGGTCCGGTCGAAGCCGAGGGGACGGTCATCCAATCGGGCCGGCGGATCGGGGTGGCGGAGGGTCGTCTGCGCGACGGGGCCGGCAAGCTACTGGCCTCTGGCACGACTACCTGCCTGATCTTTCCGCTCTAGACGACGCCCAGGAGATGGGGCTCGCCGCCCCAACCGGAGATCCGCCGATGTCCAGCACGACCACGCAACTCTCGACCTGGCGCACGCCCATGGTGGTCATTGTGGCCGGTTGCCTGATCGCCATGGTCGGCTTCGGCATTCGCTCGATCTTCGGCCTGTTCCTCGAGCCGATGACGGTGGCCAAGGGCTGGGACCGCGAGACTTTCGCGCTCGCCATGGCGATCCAGAACCTGCTCTGGGGCGCGGGCGTGCCGATCGCCGGCGCCATCGCCGACCGTTTCGGCCCGGCGCGCGTGCTGGCGCTGGGCGCGGTGATCTATGGCCTCGGCGTGTGGGGCATGGCGGCCTCCGAGAGCGCCATCGCGCTGCATTTGACCGGTGGCGTGCTGACCGGGCTCGGCGTTGCCTTCACCGCCTTTTCCATCGCGCTCGCCTCGATGGCCAAGGTGGTCGGGCCCGAACGGCGCTCGCTCGCGCTCGGCCTCGGCACCGCAGCCGGCTCCTTCGGCCAGGTGGTGTTTTCGCCCCTGGGCCAGGGCTTCATCGCCGCCTTCGGCTGGTATCAAGCCTTGCTGATCCTCGCCGCCATGGCGCTGATCGTCATTCCGCTCGCCTTCGTGCTGCCGAACCAGACGACGCCCAAGGGCGAGGCGGCGAGCGACCAGTCGATCGCCGAGGCGCTACGCGAGGCCGCGGCCCACAAGGGCTACGTGCTGCTGACCCTGGGCTTCTTCGTCTGCGGCTTCCACGTCGCCTTCATCACCGTGCACTTCCCGGCCTACGTGAAGGACCTCGGTCTCGATCCGACCATCGGCGCCTATGCCATCGCCCTCATCGGCCTGTTCAACATTATCGGCTCGTTTCTCTCCGGCGCGGCCGGGCAGCGCTGGAGCAAGAAGTGCGGTCTCAGCGTGATCTACTTCGCCCGGGCGGTCTGCATCCTGGCGCTGCTGCTCGCGCCCAAGACCGAGCTCACGATCTATCTCTTCGCCGGGGCGATGGGCATTCTCTGGCTGTCCACGATTCCGCTGACCACCGGCATCGTCGCCCAGGTCTTCGGCGTGCGCTACATGGCGACGCTGTTCGGCATCGTCTTCTTCAGCCACCAGGTCGGCAGCTTCCTGGGCGTGTGGCTCGGCGGCTATCTCTACGACACCCAGGGCTCCTACGACGGCGTCTGGTGGGCCGGCGTCGCCCTCGGCGTGCTCGCCGCCCTCGTCCACCTGCCGATCAACGAGCGCCCCTTGGCTCGGCTGGCGCCGCAGGCTTCCTGAGGGCCGGTAGGTTCGAGAGCGCTTCTTCTTTTGTCCGCTTCGCGGACGCCCCCCTCCCGTCGCTTCGCGCCGACCTCCCCCTCAAGGGGGGAGGCGTTAAGTCGTTTTAGCTGAACTATAATTCTCTCCCCCTTGAGGGGGAGGGTCGGGGAGGGGGGCCGGCGCGGAGCGCCGAAACAAGATGTCGAGCGGAATCGAATTACGCCGGCAGTCCGAAAAACGAACCCGCAATCACCGCTACCGACTCGCCAAATCCACCAGCGCCGCCGTCAGCACCCGCGCGCCGGCGGCGAGGTCCGACGGCGTCGCCGCCTCGACCTCGTTGTGGCTGACGCCCTTCTCGCAGGGCACGAAGATCATGCCGCTCGGGCAGTGCCGGGCCATGACCATGGCGTCGTGGCCGGCGCCGGAGGTCATGGCCATGCCGTCCAGCGCCAGTGCTTGACGCCAGCGCTCGACCGTGGCGACGACCTCTGGATCGAAGAGGGTCGGCGGCTCGTTGGATGTTCGGGTGACGGTGACCGCGCAGCCGCGTGCATTGGCCTGGCAGAGCGGCTCGATCCGGTCGGTCAGGCGATCGATCGTCGCCTGATCGGGATGGCGGAAGTCGATGGTGAAGAGCACGCGGTTCGGCACGGTGTTGGGTGAGCCCGGCTCGACCTCGAAGCGGCCGACGGTAAAGCGCACTGTATCCGCGTCGTCGGCCATCGCCTCTTCGAGGGCGCTGACCATGGCGACGGCGGCCTTGAGCGCGTCTTTGCGATGACGCCGCGGTGTCGTGCCGGCATGCGCTGCCTCGCCGCGCACCTCGATCGCATACCAGCGCAGGCCCTGCACGCTCTCGACCACGCCGATCGGCTTGCCCACCGCCTCCAGCAAAGGGCCCTGCTCGATGTGGGCCTCGATGTAGGCCGCGACCGGAAATCCGGACTCGCGCGTGGGGACCGCGGGCGTGGCCGCGAGGAAAGCTCCGAGGGCGGTGCCGACGCTCACCCCCTCGCGGTCGGTGATCGGCAATAGGTCCGCCAGGGCCATCTCGCCGGCGAAGACGCCCGAGCCCATGACGCCCGGCTGGAAGCGCCCGCCCTCCTCGTTGGTCCAGGCCACGAGCTCGATCGGCCGGCGCGTCTCGGTGCCGGCGACGTTCATCGCCTCCAGCGCCTCCAGGCCCGCCATGACCCCGTAGGCGCCGTCGAACTTGCCGCCCAGGGGCTGGCTGTCCAGATGGCTGCCGGTCATGACCGGCGCCGCCTCGGGATCGCTGCCGTCGCGGCGCAGGTAGAGATTGCCGATCGCGTCGGTCAGCGGCGTGAGGCCGAGCGCCTCGCCCCACTCGACCATCAGCCGCCGCGCTTCGGCATCCTCCGCGGTGAGCGCCTGGCGGTTGACGCCGCCGCGCGGTGTCGCGCCGATCTTGGCCAGCGTCATGAGGCGCCGCCAGAGACGCTCCTGGTCCACCGCCTCCGCGGCGGCGCGTGCGGCTGTGCCATTCGCCTCGGTCTTTGAGATCCCAGCCATCGTCCCTCCGCGCTCTGTCCTTTGCGACTCTTTGCCGCGTCGGTCTGCGGTTATGGCACAGGGCCATTCCCATGACAGCCTCAATTCGGCCGGCCGCGCGCCGTCCTGACGCAGATCAAGGCACCGCGCGCGGGCCACGCCAGAGTCGGGCGCGCTCGCTCTGTCCGTGTTCATCGTTGCTCGAAATCGAGGATAGGCCTCCCGTGAATGAGGATGTCCGCAGTCTCTCGCAAGATGGTGCAGAAGCGTTGGCCAGCGCCACTGCGCCGGCGCTCGCGACAGCCGCTCCCGATCCGGATTCCTACGTGCCGCGCGCCCTGGATCGCGCCTTCAAGGCGAATCTCGCGCGCTTCACCGCCGGGGTGACGCCGGCCGGTCTGGCGACCACCTGGACGGACTGGTTCTGGCACCTGGCGCTGTCGCCGGGCAAGCAGGCCAAGCTGGTCGAGAAGGCCTGGCGCAAGTCGGCCCGCCTGGCGCTCTACGCCGGCCGGGCCGCGACCCAGCCCGGCAGCCCGCCCTGCATCGCGCCGCTGCCGCAGGACCGGCG
>JAKSDN010001083.1 GCA_022360075.1 Kiloniellales bacterium
AACTAGCGGGCGCGCGCCCGCGGGCGGAAGCGCATCACGCGATCGGGAAGATCGAGCAGGCTCTTCATCGACTTGCCGAGGCGCCCGCCGATCTTGAGCACCTCGGAGATCCGCCGGTCGAGGAAGGCCCAGGCCTGGGCGTGATCCTCTGAGGTGTCGTTGAGCCAGACCAGCAGGGTCGAGGAGTAGACGCCCGCCAGCAGCAGCCGCTTGGAATAGAAGTTGTAGTCGGTGGAGGTGTCGCCGGCGGCATACCAGATCGCGTCCACGGTCCGGTAAAGCAGCCTCAGGCCGAGGGCAGCATTGCCCGGTAGGGCGAGGAAGCTGAGGCTGCGGCGCACGGCCTCGCGATGCGCCTCGACGATCTCCAGGCGCAGGCGGACCGCCATCGCCACCCGGTCACGCACGCGCAGCGCGGCGAGGTCGCGCTTTTCCAACTCCGCCAGCATGCGCGCGTCGGCCCAGTGGCTGAAGACCTCGATCAGCTCGGCGGCACCGCCGGGATAGGCATTGAGCGCCGCTGCGCGGTCCAATCCCGCATCGGCCGCTCCGGCCTCGATCGCCTTACGGGTCCAGCCATCGAAGGCGACGTGCGGCAGGGCCGCGAACATCAGGGTCTCGCGGGTCTTGTCCAGATCCATCGCTCAGGCCTCCGCCAGCTCGCGGTCGTCGTCCTCTTCCTGCTGGGCCCGGTGGCGCATCTCCGAGGTGAAGACGAGTTTGGAGAGATCGGTCATGCGCTGCGGATAGAGGATGCCGTCCAGGTGGTCGAATTCGTGCTGCACGACGCGGGCGTGAAAGCCCCGCGCCTCGCGCTCTACCGTCTGGCCCTGGGGCGTGAGGCCGCGATAGCGGATGTGCGTGTAGCGCGGCACCTCGCCGGCCAGGCCCGGCAGCGAAAGGCAGCCCTCCCAGCCGAGCGCCGTCTCTTCGGTCAGGATCTCCACCTCCGGGTTGATCAGGGCGGTCAGCGGCACCGCCTCGCCGCCGCCCGCCGCGCCCTCCTTTGCCCGCCCGTCCTCCAGGGCGGCCCGGCCGGCCGAGACGAAAAACACCAGGATTCTCTTCGCCACATGGACCTGCGGCGCGGCCAGGCCGGTGCCGGGCGCGTCGTACATGGTCTCGATCATGTCGGCGACCAGCCGCCGGGTCTCGGCGGCCGTGGGATCCTCGACCGGCTCGGCGGCGCGCGCCAGCACCGGGTGGCCCATGCGGGCGATTTTCAAGATGGCCATGGCGCTAATATGGTTCGCCGGCCAGGGGCGGTAAAGCGCACGCCGGCAAGGCTGGAAAACAGGCCCTGGCATCCCCAAATCGAGCTTGCGGGCTTCACAAGCCTGGCCATAAGTGTTAAAAGAATGCCGAGACCGTTGGGATAGGCATCCCAACGGCGTCTTTTTTTGCGTTCAACATAGCCGAAATCCGAGGAGATTGGGGCGCCCGTGCAAGTCAACGTCCGTGACAACAACGTCGATCAGGCCCTGCGCGCACTGAAGAAGAAAATGCAGCGCGAGGGTATCTTCCGCGAGATGAAGCTCCGCCGCCACTTCGAGAAGCCTTCCCAGCGCCGCAAGCGCGAGCGTGCGGAGGCGGTGCGGCGCTATCGCAAGCTGCTGCGCAAGCGGATGGACCGCGAGGGCTACTAGCCCCTGATCCCGGGCGAATCGCCACGGTTCGCTCTGTGTATCTTAGGTAAGACGGATCGTCTGCAACGCCCGCCGGCGTGCAGGCGATTTTTCGTGCCTATTCCGAACTATTCTCCCCATGGTCACCCTCGGGCTTGACCCCCATGGGCCCCGGGCGGTCCATCGCAGTTCGAGACTCGAACTTCGGAGGTTCCAGTCTCGGACTTCGATAGATTGCCGGGTCAAGCCCGGCAATGACAGACTGTGGTGTTTGGGGGCGACCTCATGGCCCTTTTTCGTCGAATTGCTGGAGAGAGCCAGGTCATGACAGCACCGGCAGAGGCCAGCCAACCGTCCGGGCCCGGCTACGCCAAGCACCCGGGCTATCAAGTCGCGCTGGTGCCCTGCGCCAAGCGCGTGCGGGTCGCCTTCAACGGCGCGACGCTCGCCGACAGCACGGCGACGCTTCTGGTTCGCGAGACCGGCCGGGTGCCGGTCTACTACTTTCCCAAGGACGATCTACATCTCGAGCACCTTGTCCCGAGCGATCACCGCACCGCCTGCCCCTTCAAGGGCGAGGCGGCCTATTGGACCGTGGCCGTTGGCGAGCGCCAGGCCGAGAACGCGGTGTGGGGCTACGACAGCCCCTATCGTGAAGTGGCGGGTCTGGCCGGATATCGAGCGTTCTTCTGGGGCCTGATGGACCACTGGTACGAAGAGGACGAGGAGGTCTTCGTCCACGCTCGCGACCCCTTCGTGCGGGTCGACGTGCTGGACAGCAGCCGCCGCGTGCAGGTCAGGCTCGGCGGCGAGATCGTGGCAGAGAGCGACCGGGCGCGCTTCCTCTTCGAGACCGGCCTGCCGACCCGATACTACCTGCCGACCGAGGACGTGCGGCAAGACCTCCTGACCCCGAGCGACGGCGTGAGCGCCTGCCCCTATAAGGGCGAGGCCCGCTACTGGTCGGCGCGGATCGGCGAGAGTGTCTTCGAGGACATCGTCTGGAGCTATCCCGACCCGCTGCCCGAGGTCGGCGGGATCAAGGACCGGCTCTGCTTCTTCGACGAGCGCGTCGATGCCGTCCTGCTCGACGGCGTCGAGCAGCCCAAGCCGCGCACCAAATGGTCGTAGCTGTGGCCGAGGCACTCGGCGAACACGAACCATGGTGAAGCTCAGCATTGACGAGGTGCTGCCGAAGTTCCCGGACTTTCGGGTGGCGCTCGTCTTGTCGGAAGGGCTCGCGCTGGCAGAGCAGCGCACGCCGGCCTTGGCCGAGATCGTGGCGGGCGTGGAAGCCGAGGTGACTGCGGGCTGGGGTGAGCGGCCCTCTGGCGAGATCCCGGAGATCAAGGCCTGGCGCGAGGCCTACAAGGGCTTCGGCGTCAAGAAGACCAGCTATCGCTCCTCAGTCGAGCGCTTGATCCGCTCGATCCAGCGCGGCCGCGGCCTGCCCGCGGTCAACAGCCTGGTCGATGCCTATAACGCCGCCTCCGCCAGGCATCGCATGCCGGTGGGCGCCGACGACCTGGACAAGGTCGCAGG
>JAKSDN010001172.1 GCA_022360075.1 Kiloniellales bacterium
CGGCCCCAGCGCAGCGCGGCCGTCTGGACGGGCTTGTCCCAGTGCGCCTTCATCTCCGCGTCGAGCAGCGTGATCGTGATCGAGCAGCCGGCCATCTCCAGCGAGGTGACGTAGTTGCCGACGAGCGAGCGCGAAACCGCCAGGCCCGCCTTCTCGGCGACGCGCAGGGCGGCGTCGTACATCAGGTAGAGCTCCATCAGCGGCGTGCCGCCGAAGCCGTTGACCAGCAACAGCACCTCGCTGCCCTGGGACGGCTCAAGGTCCGCGGTGATCGCGCCGACGATGGTCTCGGTGATCTCGTCGGCGCCGCTGAGCGTAACCCTTTGGCGGCCGGGCTCGCCGTGGATGCCGACGCCCATCTCCATCTCGTTCTCGGCGAGCGAGAAGGTCGGCTTGCCGGCCGCCGGCACCGTGCAGCTCGTCAGCGCCACGCCCATCGAGCCGGTGGCCTTGTTGACCCGGTCGCCCAAGGCCTTGCAGGCGGCGAGATCGGCGCCCGCTTCCGCGGCCGCGCCGACGATCTTCTCCACGACCAGCGTCCCGGCCACGCCGCGGCGGCCGGTGGTGAAGGTCGAATCCTCGACCGCGACGTCGTCGTTGGTCAGCACCGTCGCGTGCTCGAGGTCCGACATGTCGCCCAGCATGTCGGCGGCCATCTCGAAGTTCATGACGTCGCCGGCATAATTCTTGACGATGAAGAGCACGCCCGCGCCGCCGTCCACCGCCTGGGCGGCCGCCAGCATCTGGTCCGGAGTCGGCGAGGTGAAGACCTCGCCCGGACAGGCCGCGTCCAGCATGCCGTGGCCGACGAAGCCCGCGTGCAAGGGCTCGTGTCCGGAGCCGCCGCCGGAGATCAGCGCGACCTTGCCCTGCACCGGCGCGTCGGCGCGGGTCACGAAGGTCGGGTCGCTGTGAGCCTTGACGATATCGGCGTGAGCGGCGGCGAAGCCGCGCAGGCTCTCGCTCAAGACATCCTCGACCTGGTTGATCAGCTTCTTCATGACGCTCCTCCCCACGGCAGCGCGTTGACCGCGCGTTCGAATACTAAACTAAACTAAACTTCACCCGGCAACAAGCCAGCCGGCAACACCGGCAGAAGGACCGCAAGCGATCATGGCACGTTGCGATCCGACGGGATTATGCTCAGATTATCTAGAACAAGCGCGCAGCGTCCGCTTCGCGAAAGTCGCACAGGGAGGGCCCAACCATGACACTTCAGCAAACGATCGACGACGTCTTGAAAGCAGCCGCCGACGAAGGGGCCGTCCCTGGTGTCGTGGCCGCGGTCACCGATCGCGACGGCCTGCTCTACGAAGGCGGCTTCGGCGAGCGCGTGCTCGGCAGCGGCACCGCCATGTCGTCGGACACCATCGTCTGGATCGCCTCCATGACCAAAGCGGTGACCGGCGCCGCCGCGATGCAGCTCGTCGAGCAGGGTAAGCTCGATCTGAACGCGCCGGCGAAGTCTGTCGTCCCCCATCTCGGCGAGGTCCAGGTCCTCGAAGGCTTCGACGACGCCGGCAAGCCGCGCACCCGGGCGCCCAAATCCGACATCACCCTGCGCCACCTGCTCACCCACACCGCCGGCTTCTCCTACGAGATCTGGAACAACGACATCATCAAGTACCAGGAGTCCACCGGTACGCCGATGATCACCACCTGCGAGGACGCCGCCCTCACCACGCCGCTGCTGTTCGACCCCGGCACGCATTGGGACTACGGCATCAACATCGATTGGGCCGGCAAGATGGTCGAGGCGGTCTCGGGCCAGCGCCTGGGTGACTATATGAAGGCCAACATCTTCACGCCGCTCGGCATGGACAACACGGCCTTCAAGATCACCGATGCGATGCGCACCCGCCTGGCCAAGATCCATCAGCGCGGCGATGACGACAGCTTCGAGGCGCTCGACCTCGAGATTCCCCAGGAGCCGGAGTTCGAGATGGGCGGCGGCGGGCTCTATTCCACCGTTGGCGATTACGCCAAGTTCATCCGCATGATTCTGAACGAGGGCCAGGGCGAGAACGGCCGCGTTTTGAAGCCCGAGACGGTCGCGATGATGTCGAGCAACCAGATGGGCGAGCTCCGCGTTCAGGGCCTGCAGACAGCCATGCCGCCGCTCTCCAACGACGCCGAGTTCTTCCCCGGCATGCCCAAGACCTGGGGCCTCACCTTCATGATCAATGACGAGAAGGCGCCGACCGGCCGTCCCGCCGGCAGCCTGGCCTGGGCCGGCCTCGCCAACTCCTACTACTGGATCGATCCGAAGAACGGCATTGGCGGCGCCTACGCCACCCAGATCCTGCCCTTCGTCGACAAGAAGTCCCTGCCCCTCTACTTCGACTTCGAGAAGGCGGTCTACGACAACCTCCATTGAGGCTTTGCTTTTTCGGCGCTCCGCGCCAGCCCCCCTCCCGGCGCTTCGCACCGACCTCCCCCTCTAGGGGGGAGGCTATAGAAGTACCGCGCCGCTTCTGCTCCCTCCCCCCTCGAGGGGGAGGGCCGGGGTGGGGGGCGTCCGCGCAGCGGACAATAGAAGAACGAAAAGCCACTGGACCGGATAGCCGCAACCATGCCACCCCCCGGTGATATCTACATCGACGGCGATGCCTGCCCGGTGAAGCGCGAGGTCTACCGGGTGGCGGAGCGTCACGGCTTGACCGTGCACGTCGTCTCGAACGAGATCATCGCGCTACCGCGCGAGCCTTGGATCAAGCGGGTCGTGGTTGGCGCGGGCTTCGATGCCGCCGACGACTGGATCGCCGAGCGGGCGGGCTCCGGCGATATCGTCGTGACCGCCGACGTGCCGCTGGCGAGCCGCTGCGTGAAGGCCGGCGCCAGCGTCATCGCGCCGAACGGCCGCGCCTTCACCGAGCACTCGATCGGCATGGCGCTCGCCTCGCGCAACCTGATGCAGGAGCTGCGTGAAGCCGGGCAGGTCACGGGCGGCCCGAAAGCCTTCTCGCAGCGCGACCGCTCGGCCTTCCTCTCGGCCCTGCACGAGGCGATCGAGCGCTTGAAGCGCGCCACGCCCGGCGCGAAGGATCAGTCGTAGCCGAACAGCCAGCGCGTCGTGCCGCTATGGATGTTCTTCACCGAATGCACGACGTCGCGCGGGATGAAGATTTCGTCGCCGGGCTCCGCGAGCAACGTCTCCGAACCGACCGTCAGCTCCAGCCGGCCCTCAGCGACAGTCACCACCTCATTGGTCCGGTGCACGAAGTCGTTCCATTCCTGGCCCGGCGGGTCGACGAAGAGATGGCAGGAATAGCCCCGCCCACGCCAGTCGCGCTCGACGATTTCGCGATTCACGGGCCGGTCGAACTTCTGCCGGATGACGGTCTCGGTCATGAGAGCTTCCTCCTTACCGACGTCCCAATGCAAAGCTCCGGTGGACCGTACCGCCCCACGAATCGTCATTGCGAGCCGGCGTCAGCCGGCGCGGCAATCCAGAGCCGCCGCTCGGGCAGCGGCCATCTGGATTGCTTCGCTGCGCTCGCAATGACGGAACCTGCGAGCATGAGGCGCTTTCCTCACCTGCTCCTTCTTCGCCCCTCAATCGAGATGCAGCCCGCCGTTGATGTCGATGATCTCGCCGGTGATGAATCCGGCGAGGGGCGAGACCAGGAAGCGCACCACGTGGGCCACCTCTTCGGGCTCGCAAAAGCGCCGGACGGGGATCTGGGCCAGCATGGCCTGCCGCTGCGCCTCGTCGAGCTGCTCGGTGACCATGGGCGTCAATACATGGGCCGGCGCGATGCCGTTGACGGTGACGCCGTCGCCCGCCGCCTCGCGCGCCAGCGAGAAGGTGAGCGCCGCCAGCCCGCCCTTGGACGCGGTATAGGCGGTGCCGGCGGTCAAGCCGCCGCTCTTCATGGCCAGCGAGCAGAGATTGACGATGCGGCCCCAGCCCGCGGCCCTCATGCCCGGCAACCACTCCCGGCTCAGGTAGAAGGCGCCGTCCAGGTTGACCGCCATCAGGCGCCGCCATTCCGCGGGCTCCGTCGCCGCCGTCTTGTTGTTGGACAGGATGCCCGCGTTGTTGATCAGCACGGCGACATCGCCGTGATCGCGCCGGACCTGCGCGCAGGCCGAGGCGACGGCGTCGGGATCGCTGACGTCGAGCAGAAGCGGTGCCGCCCCGGCCCCGACTTCCCGCACGGCGGCTTCGAGCTTCACGCCGTCCAGATCGGCCAGGACCACACGCAGGCCGTCGGCCGCCAGCACCTTGCAGGTTGCCAGGCCGACGCCACCGGCAGCCCCGGTCACCAGCGCCAGCTTGCCGTTCAGGGATTCCATTGGCTGCCCCCTTTCGGGCTCGGTCAACCCGAAGTGAGTCGGCCTGACCGACCGCGATCCCGCGTCCAGACCACGGGGAACCAGTCCTCGCGCATCCGATCGCCGGGCTCGAGTCCGATGCCGGGATAGGGCGGCGAGGTCACGCCGGGACGCGCCGCGAAGCGAACGTCGTCGCCCAGCCAGCGCGTGGCGAAGCCACGGCGACGGCTCCGCGCCGTATTGCCCGGCGCGCCGTGCAGCGTCAGGAAGTGGAATAGGATCGCGTCGCCCGGCTCGAGCGACCAGGACAGCAGGCGATGCTCGTTCCGCGCCGCGTCGATGTCCGGCACCGGATCGAAGCCCTCGGAGCCGTAGTCGTAGTCGCGCCCCTCCTCGAAGGTGCGGGGGTAGTAGAGCTTGCCCCAGCGGTGCGAGCCAGCCACGAACTCCGGGCAGACCGCCTGCGGCACCGGATCGAGCGCCAGCCAGAGGCTGATCACCTGATCGCCCTCGACGCAGTAGTAAGGCATGTCGTGGTGCCAGGGCGTGCGCTTGGCCGTGCCGGGCTCCTTGATCAGGACGTGCTCGTGAAAGATCTGCACCGCAGAGGCGCCCATGAAGCGCGCCGCGATCGCCGCCGCCGGCGACTCCAGGACGAAGTCCCGGTACTCGGCGATGCGCTGCCAGTTGCAATAGTCCTCGAAGAAGCGGCCGGCGCCGACGCCCTGCCTGTGCTCCGCCGCCCAGGGGCCGGGCTCGCACATGTTACGCTCGACGCCGTTGCGCAGCCGCGCCACCCAGCCGGCATCGAAGGCGCCGCGCAGGCAGAGCGCGCCGTCGGTTCGGTAAGCCGCGACCTCGTCATCGCCGATCCCGACGAACCCCGGATTCTCTGCCTTCGCTTCCATGGACCAAACGCTCTCGCGCCTCTCCTTCTTCTGTCGCACAGTGCTAACAGATCGTCGGCTTTCCGAACATCGCCAAAGTCGCGCCGAAAGGTCCGCAGCGTCGCTCGCGGCGCTCAACCTGACCCGGTTGACGCAACCGTCCAGCTCGGCCATGAGGTTGCCGCAGCCCGCCTTTGCCAGAGATCGCCATGTCATCGATGAAGCCTTTGGATCGATTCACGCCCACGCAGCGCCGCGCGGTCGACACCGTGCTGACGGACATCGACGATACGCTGACCACCGAGGGGCGGCTCACCGCCGCGGCGTATGGCGCCATGGAGCGGCTGCAGGAGACCGGCCTCCGGGTCATCCCGATCACCGGCCGGCCGGC
>JAKSDN010001517.1 GCA_022360075.1 Kiloniellales bacterium
ATGATCATCCCCAAGCGCTTCGCGCGGTTCGTACCGGACCCTTCGAGACGCGCCCTGGAGGGCGCTCCTCAGGTTGAGGTAAGCCTTTGATGGCATTAAGAAATGTCCTCATCCTGAGGAGCCCGCCTTGGCGGGCGTCTCGAAGGACGCACGATTGCATTCCAGCCACACGTCAATTTTTTCACAAACTCTGAGGAGCCCGCGAAGCGGGCGTCTCGAAGGACGCACCTTGGTATTCCAGCCCCACATCAATCTCTTCACAGGCTCTGAGCCTATCGAAGGGTGAGGAGGAGGGGGCGTTCCGAAAAGCAAAAAAGGCATTTGAACGCTACACAAGGGTCAAGATCGCCGACCCCTCGTGTAAGCGGCGCTCTTCAGTTCGCTGAACAACGCTGGCCGGCCCGTACCGGCCGGCTCATGCCGCTTTTTGGCCGAGCGCCTCTTGCTTCATGGTCTCGACGATGTCGGCCGCCTCCTTGACCTGAGCCAAGGGGCTCTGCGCCATCGAGCCCGAGACCGACGTCAGAAGCTCGTCGATCTCCTGGTCCGAGAACAGGCCCTTGCGATGCAATGCGGTCAGCAGCGCCTGCGCGACGTTCAAGGCCGCCAGGGTCTCGGCCGCGCGGTTGTAGCCAGAGATCATGGTCCTCATCCCTATCACAGCGAGCTTGCAGCTTAGGCCGGGGGCAGGGCATCGCCTTGACCGAGGTCAAGGCCGGCAGGCCCTCCGTCGGACGTGATGTCTCGGGCGCGGCGAGGCGCGGGCGGGCGTGGGGCTTGCAGCCCGCCGGGAAATCGGCGATCCAAGGGGCATGACGCTCAGCCGCGACGCGATCCTCAAGCAGGCCCAGTTCCTGTCCTTCTTCAGCACGCCGACCTACGTCGTGCGCCTGCCGCAGGCCGCGCAGATCAACCCGGCGCTGAAGGCACTGATCCTCGCCAAGGCCGAAGCCGAGACCGACGGGCTCATGAACTCGAACGTCGGCGGCTGGCATTCCGGCCGCGACCTGCTGCACTGGGGCGGCGAGCCCATGCGGACCCTGGCGCGTGCGGCGGTCGACTGCGCCAATCGCTTGACGATGGACCGAAAGGGACAGCCGCAGACTCCGAGCTGGCAAATCTCCTGCTGGGCGAACGTCAACCACAGGGGCCACGCCAACCGCCGCCATAGCCATCCCGGCTGCTTCTGGTCGGGCACCTACTACGTCGACGACGGCAGCGACACAGCGGGCGCCGATGTCGCCGGCCAGTTCGAGCTGCACGACCCGCGCGGCGTCGCCGCCGCCGTCACGCCCGCGCAACTGGCTGCGGGCGAGCGCCGGCCGTCGGCGGACCAAACCCTGATCCGGCCGCAAACGGGCATGATGGTGCTGTTCCCCGCCTGGATGCCGCACTCGGTGCGGCCCTATCGCGGCGATCGGGTGCGGATCTCGGTCGCCTTCAACCTCGCCTACGACAAGCGGGGCTGACGATGGCCGTTGCCCCGCGCGAAGACGCCATGCAGGCCGCCGGACTCGAGCGCCGCGACCTCTTCGGCACGCCGATCGCCGTCACGCTGATGCCGAACGCCCAAGCGATCAACGCCGCCCTGCGCGCCGAGGTCCTCGCGCTCCACGAGGCGGCCGCCGACAAGGACCCGACGCTCGCCTGGGACTCCGCCGCCGGCCTGCCCGATCCCGCCGGCGCGGCGATGGGCGACCTGATCGGGGCCGCCCTCCTGCTGGTGGCGGGCATCACCGGCCGGCGCGAGGACGAGGCGCCGGAGAACTGGGCCATCGCGCCGCGCTGCCACGTCCTGGGCCAGGGCCAGTCCGTCGCCGTGCACAGCCATCCGGGCGTCGCCTGGGAGGCGACCTACTTCGTCGCGACTTCGGGCCAGGCCCCGGGCGGTCCCGGCGGCGAGCTCGAGTTCCAGGACCCGCGCGGCGAGGCCCCCGTCATGTACGCGCCCGACCTCACCTTCCTGATGCCGGACGGCGCGACCCTCGGCATCTCGCGCAACCTGGCCGCCAAGCCCGGCGTGCTGGTGGTCTATCCGGCCTGGCTGCTGCACGCGGTCAACTTCTACCGCGCCGACGGCCTTCGCCTCTCGGTAACGCTGCAGCTCACGCCCAAGGCGACGATAGGGGTTCACACTTGACCGCGTGGCGGGCTGCGGCCGTCAGCCGCGCAGGCCCGTGGGCGGCCGGGTAAAGGTGGTTTTCTTCGACCGCGCGTTATCGGCAAAGGCCTCGATATCGTCGTGGGAGAAGGGTGGACGCCGGTACTCGAGCACGAGATGGATCAATCCATTGGGCTGAAGCTTGCCGCAGTCGAGCGACAGGGCGCCGTTCTTGGTGAGCTTCTTTTCGCACGCATTGTCACGCGGCGGCATCGTATCGAAATCGCTGGAGGCGCGGCGGTCGCGATAGCTGAGCACGACGATTTGGATACCGGTCAAGGCCTCCTCTCCGGTGTTTCTGATGACCACGGCCTGGCTTAGGCGGTCCTTTGCTATCGCGTCGGGCCGGTAGATGACGAGCTCGAGATTGGGCCGCGTCTGGGTAAACTCGTAGACAAGGACGCCAGCGACCACGCTCGTGACGACGGCGACGACGGCGCTCTGCAGAGCCAGCCAAACTCGGTCCCGCCAAGCGATCTGCTTCGGCCTCGCTGCGGGCAGGCTGGTCATAGGACAGGCAGCCGCGATCGCCGGCCATGGCTCGCGCCGATCGCCGCCGAGGGCATGGCCCTATTTGACCCGCGCATGGAAGACGCCGTCCCAATCGGCGGGAGGCGGCTCGGCCCGAAACTCCGCTATCCGATGGAGGTATAGTTCATATAGAGGCCGGAGCCGATCCGGCACGATCTCGCTGGTGAGCTGCCCTTCGATGCGCTGCTGTGCGTCGCTCCAGCGTTGCGCGCGATAGGCTGCCAGAACCTCGGCGTGGTCGTGAAGGAGACGCTGGAACTCTGCTGTCTCACGGAGTTGCTCGTCGCCTAGAAGCGTGTAGATCCGTACCGGAGCGCTTTTGCCCTTGAGGGCGATGAGATCGAGCTCCACGAGCGCGAGGTCACCGACCTGCGCCGCCGTGCTTTCGCCCAGAACGATGTCGCTCGTGTAGCTGCGTCCCAGCCAGGAGAGCCGGGCGGCCACATTGACGCTGTCGCCAATCGCCGAGTACTCGACGCGCCGAGCCGATCCGAGATTGCCGACCACGCAGGGTCCGGAGTTGATGCCGATCACCACCCGCGGCACAAATCTGATGAGACCATCTTGATCCGCTCTGCTTCGCTGGACTTCTTCCAACCGACGCAGCGCCACTTGTATGTCGAGGGCAGCCTTGCAGGCGTGGCGAGGGTGTTCGGGATCCTCCAGCGGCGCATTCCAGAAGGCCATGGCGGAATCGGCCATGTATTTGTTCAGCGTGCCTCCATGCGCATCGACGCAGTCGGTGACCGAGGTCAGGATCTCGTTTAGATGCTCGACGAGCTCCTGGGGCGCGTAGGCCTCCGACATGATCGTCATGTCGGCGATGTCGGCGAAGAGGATGCTCATTTCTCGGAGCTCGCCACCGACACGCAACGCGCTGGGATCCTGGGCGAGCCGATCCACCAGCACTTCCGGCAAGTAGTGACCGAAGGCGGCTTGAACGCGATGACGCGACCTCTGCTCGCGCAAATAGGAGAGATAGGCCAATACGGCCAATAGCAAGAAACCGGACAGCGCTGGATAGGTTCCGCTCACCAGCAAGTTCCCCTGGCTGAAGAGAAGCCAGGAGCCGCCCAAATAGATGGCGGACAGCAGCAAGACGCCGACGAAGCTCCAGACTGCACCGGCGACGCGCAGGAGCAGCGCGACCAACAGACAGCTCGCGAGGATCGCCAGCAGCTCGATCGTGTGAGCCTGTTCCGGTCGTTCGAGGAACTCGCCCGACAGCAAGGTTTCGAGGAGCTGCGCTTGGATCTCGACCGCCGGTACGACGCCCGAAAGGGGCGTCGTTCTGAGGTCGAAGAGGCCCGCCGCGCTGGTGCCAATCAACACGATGTGCCCGGAAAGTTGGTCGGCGTCGACACGATCGCTCAGCACGTCCACGGCAGGGATGTAGTCTTTGAGATCGAAAGGCCGGAAGTGAATCCAGATCTCTCCGGCGCGGTTTGTCGGGATCTCCACGCCGGACAGCCCTATCGCCCGGAAGCCATCTTCATCGGTCTTTGCCAGGATCGAACCAGCACCTGTCGCCACCCTCAGCAGCTCGACGGAGAACGCCGGGAGAAGCTCATCCCCGACCTGCACCAACATGGCGGCCCGTCGCTGCACGCCGTCGGGCCCGGCTTCGGAGCCGATCACGCCGAGACCGAGTGCAGCCTCCTCGAGCATCGGGAGATTGCGCAACAGGCCAAAGTACTGCGGTGCCTTGCGTGCGCCGGACTCGGGGCCGGCTATGGCGAAGGTAGCCTTGCTGGGCGGGGCGGCCGTCTCGGCGGCGAAGGGCTGGAGGCTTGCCCACTGGCCGAGAACGACCCGGCTCTGGGCAAGCCTTGAGGCGAGAACCTGGTCGTTGCTCGGCAAGGCGAGCAGCTCTTCGCGCAGCTCTTCATCGATGCCCTGCAAGCCCCGCGCGAGAGCAGCGGGTGAGGAACGGTCGGGCTCGGGAAAGACGATGTTCATACCGACGACGACGGCGCCGCGCGCGGTGAGATCAGCGACGAGCTCGGCCATCACGCTGCGCGGCCATGGCCATTGCCCGATCTCGGCGAGACTGCGATCGTCGATATCGACGATCGTTATTGGAAAGTCCCCGACCCGCTCTCGCGGCTGCACTTGCTGATAGAAATCGAAAATGCGCAGGCGCAGGATCTCGACCCAGCTCGGATCGACGAAGCGCAAGAGCAGAAGAGCGACCGTGACAACAACGGTGGCGAGGTGAATCAGATAGGCGCCCCGCACAGCATCCTCCCCTTGGACGAAGCGAGGCAGCCCGCCTGCCTCGCCTCGGTCTCGGCTCAGAGCTTAGGCTGAAGCCCCATCGCCTCTGAAGCAGAAAATCCCAATCGCCGCATAATCTTGGCTCCGCTTAAGCCCAAGTGTGTCTTCGTATTCCGCCCGAATGACGTTTGACAGAGCGGCAATCGGGATTGCTTTCACGCCGCACGCAATGACAGGGTCAGCGACCCTGTAAAGCTCTGAGCGCCACTCGGTCTGTCCTTTTCAAACGGGGGAGCCAGGCGCTTCTTGCCGGCAGCGGCCTGCCATCGCGTCCTCCAATCGATCAACGCCGAGGGTGACACCCGCTGCGTGGATATTCTCGTGCGGCCCGACGGCACCTTCGGGTGCGAGGAATACCGGCGCGAGCCCGAGGAAAACCGCGGCTGGTTCCCGGTCGGCTTCTTTGCCGAGCGCGTTTTCGATGGCGAAGGCGAGGCGCTGTCTGCGGCCCGTGCGCGGGTCCCTTGGCTGAGCGATGCCCTGGTGAAACGTCGCGGCCGATGAGCGCGATTGGTACGACGCCTTCCCTTCGCCCCAGGCCCATCACCGTTGCGGGAAATCTGACGGTGCGCCTCGGCGGTCAAGACACCCGCGGTCAGTCCATCTGCCAAAGACAATTCCGCTTAAACTACTGACAGGTAGATAGAATTTCGACTCAGGCCGATGCGGCGCCATGTACGGCTCCTACACTCTAGTGTTGCGTCGGCACTCCTCGGGATGGCACTGTCGGAATGTCACGGAGATGGAAGGGGGAAGGGATCATGGCCCAAGAGTTCGCGATGACCTTGTGCAATATCACGGATGACCGAGTGACCTGGAACGTCACGCCGGCGGGCGGCGAGACAACCGAGACGCTTCAGGCCTCGCGTCAGTTCGGCACGATCCTCGTGCCCTTCGCCGAGAAGTATCACATCACCGCCGGCAAGGAAGAGACCACGTCGGACAGCCCGAGCGTGGCTGCCGTCTATACGGGCACGACCATCGTCATCTGCTCGCCGGCCTAGGGGCGGCTCGCCGCGGTGCCGACCGTTTCTGGCTGCCGCTTCACGATCTTCGGGACTTCCGGAAAGAGAGCACGGCAGGACCTGCTTGGTCTGACCGCTATCGCCTACTCCTCCAGCAGGTGCTCGTAACGCCTGTCCGTCAGCGTCCGTAGGAAGGCGACCAGGGCGTCGATGCGTTTGTCGTCGAGGGCCGGGCCGTGCTCCAGTTCCTTCAAGGAGAGGGTCCCCTCGACCTCGGGCGGACGCCAGGTCTTGCCGGTCTCCGGGTTCGTCTGAGCGGCCGGCGCCCTGCTGTTGTACTTGTTGTAGAACAGCACGGCGGTCCGCAGGTCGTCGAAGACGCCGTTGTGCATGTAGGGCCCCGTGACCGCGACGTTGCGCAAGGTCGGCACCTTGAACTTGCCGGCCTGGGCCGGGTCGGAGACCAGCGGGTTGTCGAGCAGCCCGCGGTCGACGTGGCCGGCCGGCACGCCGTTGACGGCACGCGCGGCCTCGTTCGCCGGGACGCCGATGTTGTGATACTCGTAGTTCGAGAAGGTCTCGGTCCGCGCGACCTGAGACGTGTGAAGCTGGTGACACTGATTGCAGTTCGTGAACTGCTGCGAGAAGAACAGCACGAGACCCAGCTCCTCCTGCGCCGTCAACTCAGCCTCGCCGCTCAGGTAGCGGTCATACTTCGAATCGAACGGGGCGAAGAGCGGCGTCTGCTCGAAGGCGGCAATGCTCTCACGCATCGCTTCGTAGCCGGCTTCCGCGTCGTCCAAGATGCCGGCGCCAAAGAGCGCGTCGAAGGCTTGGATGTAGGCCGGATTCTCCTTCAGCCGCGTAACGACGGCGGCCTTGCCGGGCATCCCCATCTCGATTGGATTGAGCGGCGGTCCACCGGCCTGCCCCTTGAGATCGGGCTCGCGCCCGTCGAGGAACTGACCGCCGCGGTATGCGCCATCCTCCATCTGGTGAAACGGCGGCGAGAAGCGGGCGTAGGCCGCCGTCGGTGCATTGCGGTCACCGAGGGACACACCGTCGTCGCCCAGCGAGACCGCGCGGCCGGCCGCCGTCGGGCGCGGATCGACGAAGCCGAAGTCCGGGTCATGACAGGTCGCGCAGGCCTGCGTCCGGTTCTTCGAGAGGTTGACGTCGAAGTAGAGGGCCTCGCCCAACGCCGCCTTGCTCTGGAATCCCGTGGTGTCCTCGGCCAGCGCCGGGACACCGGCGGATGCGCCAGCGGCGAGAACGAGGATCATCGACACGACGTGTCGAAAGCGCTTCACCATCGTCTTCCCTTTTCCGACCGCCGGATCCGTTCGGCCACCGACCGGTTCAGCGGCATGGTCATGGATGTCACTAGCACCATCGCCAAGGATCGCTTATTGTGAATAATAATCAATCGCAATAAAGAGGGCGTTGACTCAAATCAATTGGGCCGTTTGGGCGAACCCCGCAGCGGATGTCAGGTCCGATTCCGGCGTTTCAGCCGGGATCGTTGCGCTCAACACAAGCCGTCGGCCACCGCTTCCCCGATGGCGAGCGCCGATGTCAGGCCGGGCGACTCGATGCCGAACAGGTTGACGAGCCCGGGAACCCCGTGAACATCGGCGCCCTGGATCACGAAGTCGGCCGCGGCCTCGCCCGGACCAACGATCTTGGGGCGGATGCCGGCATAGACGGGGAGCAGTGCGCCAGTGGGAAGCGCGGGGTAGTAGCGCCGGATCGCGGCCTCGAACTCCGCGAGCCGGTTCGAGTTCGCCGCGTAGTTCTCGTCTTCGATCCACTCGGTATCCGGCCCAAAGCGGTTCTGCCCTGCCAGGTCGGTCGTCGCATGGATGCCGAGCCCGGCCTCGTTGGGCAGCGGGTAGATGAGCTTCTTGAACGGCGCCTTGATCCCTTCAAGAGCGAAGTAGTTGCCCTTGCAAAGAAAGGCCTGGGGAATGTGCTCGGGCGCGAGGCCGTGGAAGATGCGGGCAACGGCCGGGGCATGGATTCCGGCGCTGTTGATCAGAATATCGGTGGTCAGCTCGGCCGGCTCGTCGCCACCGGTCTCGAGCCTGATCTGGCCATTGCCCAGTTCGGCACGTGTCACCGGGGTGTTGAAGGCGATCATGCCGCCAGCGTCCTCGAGGTCTCCCTGCAAGGCCAGCATGAAGGAATGGCTGTCGACGATGCCCGAGACCGGCGAGTGAAGGGCGGCGGCGCAAGCGAGATTGGGTTCGAGCGCGCTCGCCCGATTCCCGGACAGCATTTCGAGGCTCTCGACGCCATTGGCCTCGGCCTTCTGCCTGAGCGCCTCCAGTTTGTCGCGCACCGATCCGTCGGCAGCGACGATGAGCTTGCCGAGCGCGCGCGCCTCGAACCTCTTCTCCTCCGCGTAAGCATAGAGGCGGCGCCGTCCCTCGACGCACAGCGACGCCTTGAGACTTCCTGTCGGGTAGTAGATGCCGGCGTGGATAACCTCGGAATTGCGCGAACTCACGCCCGAGCCGATGACGTCGCTGCTTTCGGCAACGATCACCCAATGGCCCCGCTGCGCCAGTGCACGGGCGACGGCAAGCCCAACGACGCCGGCGCCGACAACGATCGCGTCTACATGATCTGTCATGGAGGAAGAGGCTGACCGACACCGGGGGCAATTCGCTACCCGCTAAAGATGGGACGCGCAACCTCTATCGCAATGGAGCGTTTCTTTGAAGGTGTCTGGGAATGGTCGGCGCTGCCCAATCCACCAACGTCAGGTTCCAGCCAGTCCAGCCCCGGCCCAGGGCAACCGGCCCCAACGGCAATGACGGCCGGGGTCGCCTCAACGACGAAACCGGCGCTACTCGACCCTCTCGTAGAAGCTGGCATCGACGGTGGCGCTGTAGTCGTCCAGGGCCTTCTCGATCTGGCCCTGCTGCTCGAAGAAGTCGGCCACCTCCTTGAGAAAAGTCTGGATGCCGCCGCCCATCCAGCGCTCGGTGAGCTGGTCGTCGCGGGTGTAGAAATCGAACAGCGAGAGCACGATGTCGGAGGCCTTGAGGTCGAGCTCGGCCGCCTTGGCGATGATCGGCCGGGCCTGCTCGGGCTCGTCGTCCAGATAGTCGATGGCCCGGTCCGTCACGGCGAGAAACTTGACGACGAGGTCGGGATGCTCTTCGGCGAACTCGTTGGTCACCGCGATCACGTCGAAGGCCCGAATGCCGAGACGGTCCTGCTCGTTGGCCGAGAGCAGCTCCCAACCGTGGCCCTTCATGCGGCGCAATGGCCCGCCCCAGGAACAGCCCATGGCGAGATCGCCGCCGATGAAGGCGTCGTCGATGTCGTGCGGCGACATGTCCACGACGTCGAGCCGCTCGACGTCGACGCCCAGGAAGACCAGGCTGCGCAGCATCTTGTAGT
Organism: Kiloniellales bacterium; assembly: GCA_022360075.1. The sequence continues at coordinate 9,346 of JAKSDN010001517.1, forward strand.
GGGTGACGGTGTTTAGCGGCACGGCCACCTTGCGCCCTTCGAGCTCGTGGGCATTGGCGCGGTCGATCGCCTCCTTCTTGTAGATGACGCAGTTGTCCGCGCCGCCGGTGTCGACCGCCATGCCGACGACCTTGATCGGCGCGCCGGCCGTCACCGCCAGCGCGAAGGGCACCACGCCCATCGAATAGGAGATGTCGACCTCGCCGGCGACCATGGCATCGGCCATCTCGACGCCGGTGTTGTAGGCGCGCCATTCGAGCGGCACCCCGAGCTCCTTGTCGTACCACTGCTCGGCCTGCGCGACCTGGTTGGCGGTCGGCCACTCGCGGAAATAGGCGACGGTGATCTTCTCCGGATCGGCGGCGGCAGCGAGGCCCGATGCCGCCGACAACGAGGTCACGGCCAAGGCCGTTGTGAGAAGCGCTGCGGAAAGCCTGTTCATTCGTTCCTCCTTTGCGCGCGGCAGGTCACGGGTCGCGAGAACCCGCGCCGGGTCTTCCTGCCCTCTGCCTGCGGTCTGCGGTCCGGCGCTGCCTCGGGAGTCAGCGCGACCGCCCCATCCTTGCGAAAGAACGGCGCGGGCGGCCGCGCTAGTCCTCTTCCGGCAAGGGAACTATCAAGGTCGGGACGCGCGCGCGGCGCAGGACGCTTTTCGCGACGCTCCCCAGAAAGGTGTGACTGATGCCCCGCTCATGGCCGCCCATGATGATCAGGTCGCAGTCGTATTGCTTGGCCCGCTTGAGGATCTCCTCGGCCGGGTAGGACTCGCAAACATCGATCGTCTTGATGTTGTCGCGGTACTTCTGGTCCTCCGCGCTCTGCTCGGCCCAGTACTTGTCCTGCCGCTCCATGAGGCGCGCCTTCGCCCGCTCCAGCCTTTCGTCGAGAATCTTGTGACGCTTGCTGGCCTCCATGACGTAGGCCTCGATCGTGAAACGAGCGTCATCCGACAGGGCCTCCAGAACGTGCAGGATATGGATCTCGGCGCCGGTCAGCTTGGCTAGGTAGGCCGCGTAGCGGAAGGCGTAGATCGAGTTGTGCGAGAGGTCGGTGCTGTAGAGCAGACGGCGAATCTCCGGGGGCATGGTCTGTTATTCCTTTCTCGACGCGCGCCTGCGGCCGTCAGTATCCGAAGAACCTCGGCAGCCAGAGAACGATCTCCGGGAAGAAGGCGATCAGGAAGATCGCGATCGTGTTGACCGCCGCGAAGGGCAGGGCCTTGATCGATATCTCTTCGATCGAGATGTTCGATATGCCCGAGGCAATGAAGAGGTTCTCGCCCAGCGGCGGCGTCTGGAAGCCGACGCCCAGGGCGCAGACCATCACCACGCCGAAGTGGATCGGATCGATGCCCAGATTGTAGGCGATGGGCAGCA
>JAKSDN010000029.1 GCA_022360075.1 Kiloniellales bacterium
ATGTGCGAGATCGCCAGGCCGAGGCGCGAGCGGTCGTTGAAGCGATAGGCGATCTCGACCTGGGAGCGGAACTCGATCACGCTGCCCAGATCCTTGCCGCCGCCATCACTGTAGAGCCCTGCCCCGAAGCTGGGGGTCAGCACCACCCGGCGCCCGAAGAAGATGTCCATCAAGATCCCGAGCGCGCCATAGACCGCGCCGTCCGTCGTCACCTCGGCGCCGACCCAGGGCTTGAAGAGCCAGAGCTTCTCGCCATGCCGGTATTCGACCCGGAAGTCAGCGGCCACGTCGTCGTTCTGGGTGACGTCGTACACGCCGCCGCCGATTGTGATGAAAGAGGGATCGTCTGCGCTGGCCGGTGTCGTCGCGGCCTCGAGTGCCGCCAACGAAAACAGCAGCAGGCAACATCCGACCAAGCGGCCGATCATCAGCTTCGCCCCCCTCAGAACCTTCGTCAATCGTCCGTTCTTTGTGGGCATCATACGAAAAAGCCGAGGCGGCGCAACGGCTAGGGCGTTTTCTGATCGCACGGCCCCGGCCGATTCCATGCGAACGCGATTCGCGCTCGGCTCGGTCCGGCATGTCGCGAGAAGCGCCGGGCACGACGCCCGTGGCGATCAGTCCAGCGACCTGAAGCTCTGCATCGCCTCGACAAGGGCGCGCCTGATGCCAGGCTCCATGGCCGAATGGCCGGCGTCGGGCACGACGCGATAGTCGGCTTCGGGCCAGGCCCGATGCAGGCGGTCGGCCGTGACGATCGGGCAGACGATGTCGTAGCGGCCCTGCACGATGGTCGAGGGTATGGCGCGGATCCGGTCGAGGCCCTCGAGCAGGGCGCCTTCGGCCAGGAAGATCGCGTTGCGAAAGTAGTGGGCTTCGATCCGGGCGAGACCGAGCGCGAGGCTCTCGCGTCCGAAGGCGGCAACGGTCTCGGCGCTGGGGATGAGGGCCGAGCAGGCGCCTTCGTAGATGCTCCAGGCCCGTGCCGCCGGCAGGTGGACTTGCGGGTCGGGATCGATCAGGCGGCGGTAATAGCCTTCGAGCAGGTCGTCGCGTTCGGCTTCGGGAAGGAAGCCGGCGAAGCGCTCCCATTCCTCGGGGAAGAAGCGCCGCATGCCGTAGAGGAACCAGTCGATCTCCGCCCGGTCGCAGAGGAAGACGCCGCGCAGCACCAGGGCGCGGACGCGCTCGGGATGGCTCTCGGCGTAGGCCAGGGCCAAGGTGCTGCCCCAGGATCCGCCGAAGACCTGCCAGCGCCCGATGCCGAGGGACGCGCGCAGGGTTTCCAGGTCTTCGACCAGATGCTGCGTCGTGTTGTCGGTCAGTTCGCCCAAGGGAGTCGAGCGGCCGGCGCCGCGCTGGTCATAGATCACGACGCGGTAGTGGCGCGGATCGAAGAAGCGCCGGTGGTCCGCCGAGGCGCCGGCGCCAGGCCCGCCATGGAGCAGAACGACGGGCGCGCCGCGCGGATTGCCGCTTTGCTCCCAGTACATGACATGGAGATCGTCGAGCTGCAGGCGTCCGGTCTCGAAGGGCTCGATCGGCGGAAAGAGGTCGCAGTCGGACACGCGCGCAGGCCTCGCTCGGTGGCGATCCAACCGGCGCTGGCCGCTGGACCGACGCCTGCTATAGCCGAAGTCACCAGCGGCGCCAACGTTGGCCTGCTAGACTGGCGCCGTGATGAACGCGCTACGATGGGTCCTGCCGGTCTGGATTCTCGTTCAGGCTTTGGTGGGCACCGCAAATGCGGAAACGACCGAGACGGCGAGGATCGTAGAGATCCTTGACGCCGAGACCCTGCGTTTGGGCGATGGCCGTCTGCTGCGCTTGGCCGGACTGAACATACCGAGGCCACCGGGCGATGATCCTGCCACGGACACGGCGTCGCTCGCGGCGCGGGCCAAGGCGCTTCTGACCGATCTGGCCGAGGGGCGCGAGGCGACCCTGACCTTCTCCGCGTCGGGCCGGGATCGTTATGGCCGCATGGTCGCCCAGGTCCGGCTCGCCGGGCCGGTCTGGCTCCAAGGCGAGCTGCTCTCCGCCGGGCTCGCACGGGTGATGAGCCGGGCCGACGAGCGCGCGATGGTAGCCGAAATGTTGGCGCTGGAGCGGCAGGCACGGGCCGCCCGCCGCGGCCTGTGGGGCGAGGCGCGCTACGGCGTGCGCGAGGCCGAGAGGGCGGGGGACGGCACCGGCGGATTCCAGATCGTCGAGGGGCGGGTGCTGGCCGTCGATCTCGTCCGCGGTCGCGCCTTCGTCAATTTCGGCTCCGACTGGCGCAGCGACTTCACCGTCAGCTTGCAGCCGAAGGTCCGCCGGCGCTTCGAGCAAGCGGGGCTCGATCCCTTGAACCTCGAAGGCCGGCGCCTTCGCGTGCGCGGCTGGCTAGCCTATTGGAACGGCCCCTTCATCGAAGCGACTCACCCGGAGCAGGTCGAGCTGCTCGAGGATTGAGTCGGGCGGCGCTGCGGCGGCTTGGAATTCAGGCGTCGAGCAGGACGTCGCCTGGTCGCTCGATGCGCTGCTCGATCGAGGCTTTCAGCTTGCCGAGCGCGCGGCTCTCCAGTTGCCGGACGCGCTCCTTGCTGACGCCAAGGACCCGTCCGAGCTCTTCGAGAGTCACCGAGTCTTCCTCGAGGCGACGGGCTTGAATGATCAGCTTTTCGCGATCGGATAGCAGGTCGACGGCCTCGCGGATCCAGCGCGAGCGGCTGGCGCCGTCGCTGCTGCGGATCGCGGACTGCTCGGGGTCGGGCCGCTCGTCGGTCAGGAAGGTGATCAGCTCCTCGTCGCTTTCGCCGCCGAGAGGCGCGTTGAGGGACTGATCGGCCCCGGCCATCCTCAGCTCCATCGACTCGACGTCCGACTCGTTCACCGACAGCAGCTCGGCGATGTTCCGGCGTCCGTCCGCGTCGAGCGTGCGTCCCGTGCTTTCCTCGATGCGCGCGCGCAGCCGGCGCAGGTTGAAGAACAGGGACTTCTGCGCCGCCGTCGTGCCGGTGCGCACGATCGACCAGTTGCGCAAGATGTAGTCCTGGATCGAGGAGCGGATCCACCAGGAGGCATAGGTCGAGAAGCGAACCTCGCGGTCGGGGTCGAAGCGGTCGGCGGCATGGAGCAGGCCGATCGTCCCCTCCTGCACGAGATCGCTGGTCGCAAGCCCATAGTGCCGAAAGCGGTTGGCGAGCGAGATCACCAGCCGGGTATAGCTGCCGATCAGCTCTTGCAAGGCCGCCTCGTCGCGATCGTCGCGCCAGGCCCGGGCCAACTCGAATTCCCGTTCCCGCGTCAGCAGGGGGGCCTGCATGCAGGCTCGAACGAAGCGAACCTGGGCTCGCTGCGACTGCTGGGTCTCGATCTGCGCCATGGGCGAACTCCCAAGAATATGGGCATTGGGGTTTTCTTTATCGTCTTATACGTGGCCCGCGCGCAGGCGGATCACGCCGCAATCGGCACGTTTAAGTTGATCCGCCGCTCGACGACGGGACTTCTAATCGTATGTTTTATTATAACTGTCGAAGGACTTCGGGCAAAGCTTCAGGCAGATATCTGGTCTTCGAGTTCGCCGTTGGGTAGAAAGCAGCCGGCCAGCAGCGGGCCGTCGAACCCGCAGCCGGCGTCCAGGGTCGCCGTGTAGTCGCCCAACTCGATGCCGGGGTGACTTGAATCGAAGCCGCGGACGACGCGTCGGAAGCTGCCGTAAGGGGCGGTGATCCGCGAGAAGGCCGTCCCACCCCACCAGAAGCTGTCGGTCTGGGCTTCGAGCGGCCGCGAGGGATCGAGGCCGGCGTTGACGAAGAGCAGACTGCCGTCTTCGGTGAAGGCGGCGCGGCGCAGCGCGCTCAGCCATTGATAGTGGCCGGGCCTGGTCTGCATGGCCTGGCGGATCCCGCCGGCCCAGCGGGTCAGGGCGATGACGCCGCCGCCCGCCGCCCGCTTTGCCTCTTCGATCGTGCCGCCATAGGCCTCGAGTGTCGCGCCGACGCCCTGCTCGATCATCCAGGCCAGAACGCCGCGCGGGTCGGTGGCAAACTGCAACTGCAGCAGCTTCTGCCACATCTCTTCCTGGCTGCCGCGCAGATAGGCGATGTCGCAGGCGAAGGCGCGTGGCCGCGACAGCGACTCGGCCCGGAACTCCAGGAGCGTATCGACGGTCTCCGCGACGGCGGCCCCGCGCCCGATCATATTGCCGAGATAGACGACGCGGTCGCCCGGCTCCAGCCGGCGCCACAGCGCCGCGTGGAGCTGGCCAAGTCGTTCGGCCTCGCCGTGCACCGCGGCGACCGCCCAGACCCGCCGATAGGCGCGCAGTCTCGCGAACTTCTGCTGATCCGCCATCGCCAGGCTGGCCGCCCCCCTAGCGTCCCATTTCAGGAGGACACTAACGTTCCGATCTCATGTGACCCCACGCCCTTCCGTCCATCCCGTTCGATGGCGCAAACCTTGGTGGCGTCACTGCGGTCGCTTGGTCCGGCTAGGCGACGAGCAACAGAGGGCGCCCCTGGTCGTTGGGATTCGCGACCGAGGGGCGCCGTGACCGGCAAATCCGTGTCAGGCTGCCTTCAGCAGCTCTTGCAGCTTCTGTGCCGCCGCTTCTTCGTCAATGCGCTCGAGCGCCGCGACCTCGCGCGCCAGGCGGTCCAGCGCCGCCTGGTACATTTGCCGCTCGCTATAGGATTGATCCGGCTGATCGGCGCCGCGATGCAGGTCGCGCACGACCTCGGCGATCGAAACGGGGTCGCCGGAATTGATCTTCGCCTCGTACTCCTGGGCCCGGCGGCTCCACATCGTCCGCTTGGCCCGGCTGCGTCCCTTGAGCGTCGCAAGCGCCGTGTCCATGACCTTGCGGGTCGAGAGCTTGCGCAAGCCGGAGTTCTCGGCCTTGTCCACGGGCACCCTGAGGGTCATACGGTCCTTGTCGAACTTGATGATGATCAGGTCGAGGGTAATGCCTGAAATCTCTTGCTTCTCGACGCCCAGCACCTTGCCCACGCCGTGGGTGGGATAAACCACGAAATCACCAGCCTCGTAATCGGCCTGCTTCGCCTTCGCCATTCTTGTTCCTACTCCTTAGGGCCGCCTGCCCGCTCAGCCCCTCACCGGGACCGGCAGCCCGCCATACACCACCACCTCCCCATCACAATAGAGAGGTGGACCCGGCCTCGCCGCGCTCACCTCTCCGTTCCTGATCAGGGGCTTACGGTCCACAACCTCAAGATCGTGACCTGGAAATCGCGGACCCATTAAGTTTTTGTTTATACGCGAAAATAGGCCAAATTACAACGGTTGCAACACGCGGAGGCCAATTTCCCGCCGGCTGCCGTTGGGTTCCCAGCCAAGTGCCAAGGCTGAAAAAGAATATATTCCTGGATCGCGCCTATGGCTCAGCTCGCGTCCGTATTCCCCGGGTTGGCCGAGTAGAACTTCTCGTACTTGCCTTCCATAGACCTGTACTCATCGGCATCGGTGGGTGCCGTACCTTTTCGGGTAATGTTCGGCCAGGTCTCGCTCTGGGTTCGATTGAGCTCCAGCCAGGCTTCAGCTTGGGGGTCGGTGTCCGGGACGATGGCTTCCGGCGGGCATTCGGGCTCGCAAACGCCGCAATCGATGCATTCGTCGGGATGGATGACGAGCATGTTTTCGCCCTCGTAGAAGCAGTCCACGGGGCAGACCTCGACACAGTCCATGTACTTGCAACGGATGCAGGCTTCGGTGACGACGTAGGTCATCTCAAGTTAACTCCCAATCGGCGGCCGTTTTATGCGTCGCGGCGCGCCGGTTTCACGCCTCGAGACCGAGACTGGCGAGCGCGCGCTTGCGCGCTGCGCCGCTATCGCGGTCGGTGATGTGGATCAGTCCGGCGAGCCGGCGCATGAGATTCGCTTCGTAGTCGTGCAACGCGCCATCGGCGTAGGCAACCTGCCACAACATCTCCATGAGCTCGATCCGCTCTTCCTGGTCGAAGCGCTGATTGACCACGCGCGTGTAGCGGAATAGCTGGTTCGAGCCCCTTACCTCGTCCTGCGCCACGTCGATCAAGCGCGCCGCTTCCCCATCGTCGAGCTCAAAGCGCGCCTTGATCAACTCGGCGATCTTCGCCCGTTCGCCGTCCTCGAACTGCTCGTCCATCAGGGCCGCCTCGATGAGCAGGGCGACCGCCGCAAGCTGCACCTCGTCCTCGCCGCTAGCCTCTGCGGCCTCCATGGAGCGGCTTGGATCGGCGAGGAATTCCAGAAAACGGCGTATCATCGCCTTGCCTATCATGGCCGCGCGGCGGGGCGCAACCCCAGGCATATTGGGGGCATGGCCTTGCGTTGCGGGCCCTTCGAGCCCACCTAGCCAGCATGGCGAAACGAGTGATCGACGGCGCCTCCGAGAGCCTCGCGGGCGAGCCGGACCCGCGACTCTACGCCCCCGCAACCCAACGCAATCGCGCGCCGATCTTGGAGGTCTTGTCGCGCGTCCTGCCGGGCAGCGGCTTGGTGCTGGAGATCGCCAGCGGCACCGGCGAGCACGCGGTGTGGTTCGCCCAGCAGCTTCGGCCGCTGGAATGGCAACCGAGTGACGCCGACCCGGAGATGCGCCGCAGCATCGCCGCGCACGCCGAAGGCGCCCACTGCCCGAGCCTCAAGCCGCCGCTCGCGCTCGACGTCTGCGAGGCGGAGTGGCCGGTGGCGGCGGCCGATGCCATCGTCTGCATCAATCTGCTGCACATCGCGCCCTGGCGCGTGGCCGAGGGGCTGATGGCCGGGGCCGCGCGCGTCCTCGCGCCCGACGGCGTGCTCTACCTCTACGGCCCCTACCGCCGCGAGGGCCGGCACACGGCACCGAGCAACGCCAGCTTCGACGTCAGCCTGCGCAGCCAGAACCCGGACTGGGGCATCCGCGATCTCGAGGCGGTCGCGGATCTCGCCGCGGCGCACGGCTTGCGTTGCGAGGAGGTCGTCGAGATGCCCGCCAACAACCTGTCGCTGGTGTTCCGCCGGTCGTAGGCGCGTTCGAGCAGCAGATTCGTCATCGCGAGCGACGCGAAGCAATCTAGACAGCGGTCACCCGAGCGTCGGCTCTGGATTGCCACGCTGGCTAACGCCAGCTCGCAACGACAACTGGAAGAACCGTCCAATTCAAAGCAGCGTGCTGAGAGGAAGTCCCCTACTTCTGTTCTCGACCTTCGCCTTTCAGACGCTCAATCGCCCGGCGCTGCTTCTTGGTGGGGCGTCCGCCGCCGGTTGCCCCACTGCCCGGCGGCAAGCGGTTGGCGGGCTCGGGCGGCTTGAGGTCTTCGTAGAGCGTCTGCGCCTCGCTCGCCGGGCCGCGCCGCTCGGCCAGGGCCAGCACCTTGATCACGCGGATGTGCCGGCCCTGAGGGAAGGTCAGGACTTCCCCCGGCTTGAGCCTGTAGTGGGCCTTGGTGACCGGGCTGCCGTCGATGCGCACCTTGCCGGCCGCGCAGACCTTGGTGGCGAGGCTGCGGGTCTTGAAGAAGCGCGCGTACCACAACCACTTGTCGAGGCGCAGGCCGTCGCCGTTCGCGTCGTCGGCCGTGGTCATTTCGACAGCTTGAGCTCGCGCAGCTTCGCGAAAGGCGAATCGGCGGCGCGCTTGCGCGCTTTCTTACGAGTCGCCTTGGTGGCCGCCGGGCGGCCCCTCGCCGCCTTGCCATTGGCTTTGCCGCGCCGGCCGCCGTTGCCGCGCGCGGAGAAAGAAAATCCCTGCTCGTCCTGACGCACGCGATAGCCGAGGCCACCCAGAACGACTGCCAGCGCCGCCGCGTCACAACCGGCGATCTGCTGCAGGGCGGCGGTCGCGGAGAAGGCGCCCTGGGCCGCCAACTTCTGCGCGGCCAGCGCCAGACGCTCCAGCGCCTCGACCCGAATCACGACGACGAGTCCGCCGTAGGCGAAGCAGCGGCAAGCGATGGCATGGCAGCTTTCCGCCGTTGGCGGCAATTCCTCCGACTGCTGGTCCCAGACCTGACTGAGACCGCTCGGCGGGGCCGCTGGCGGCTCGGCCCTGCGCACTGCCCACAGCAGCGTGCGCAGGCGGGTCGAACGCGCCTTCAGCAGGCCCGGCAGGAAGACGCTGGCGCGGCCGATCCGCAGACCGAGCCCGGACAGCGCCCGGCGCTCGGCGCGCCCGAGCGCGGCGAGCTGTTCGGCGACGGCACTGCGAGGCAGGCAGCCCAGGGCCTCGACGATTTGGAACGCAAGGCCGCGCGCCGGGCCGGATAGCTCGGCCTCGGCCAAGCGATAGAGCGGGACCAGGCGGGCCCGAAGATGCGCCTCGAGCCAGTCCGCCACGCGCTTTCTGATCCGTTCGCGCTGGGCGCCGTCGAGGAACTCGCTGCCGTCCGGCTGGACCCGCGGCGCGAGCGGCGTCGGGCCGGATGCCAGCCGGGCGACGAGGCTGCCGCGCCAGGTGAGATTGCCCGCGTCGTCCAGCTTGAAGGCCGAGTCCTCGTCGCTCTCGAGCGCCCGGACCCGGGCCGGAATCTCCGTCGCCAGGGCGCGCCGTGCCGCCGTCATCAGCGCCGGCAGATCCTCGCTGCCGCCGGTGTCGGGCAGGAAACGGAAGCCCTCGAGCCGGCCGACGAACTCGCCCTCGACCAGTACCTCGCCGTTGCGCCGGACCGCGCCCAGCAGCTCCTCGCCCTCCTTCAGGCGCCGCACCAGCGTCGCGGCTCGGCGGTCGACGAATCGCTGGGTCAGGCGGTCGTGCAGGGAGTCCGAGAGCCTGTCCTCGATGCCGCGCGCCCGTTCCTGCCAGTGGCCGGCGTCGGCCAGCCAGTCGCCGCGATGGGTGATGTAGGTCCAGGTCCTGATCTGGGCGATGCGCGCGACCAGGGCGTCGATGTCGCCTTCGCTGCGGTCGATGCGCGCGATCTGCCGCGCCACCCAGTCCTCCGGCAGGAGCCCGTCATCCTTCGCGAGGTAGCGATAGATCCGGCCAAGCAGGTTGCTGTGCTGGTCGGTCAGGGTCTTCTGGTAGTCCGGGACCTGGCAGACTTCCCAGAGCAGGCCGACACCCTCGGGGCCGGCGGCCAGGCCTTGGATCTCGGGGTCGTGCGACAGCACAGCCAGGGCCTCCTGGTCCTCGGCCCAAGGCACGCGGATCAGTTCTGGCGCGGGCGGCCGTCGCTCCAGGCTTTTCAACAAGGCTTGGGGCGAGGCGAAGTCGAGCCGCCGGTTGCGCCAATAGAGGCTCTTCAGCGGCTCGAAGCTGTGGCTCTCGACCGCCTCCACCAGCGCCTCGTCCATCGGGCCGAGCTCCGCGGTGGTGCCGAAGGTGCCGTCGGCCATGTGACGGCCGGCGCGGCCCGCGATCTGCGCGACTTCGGCCGCGGTCAGACGACGCGGCCGGCGACCGTCGAACTTGGAGAGCTTGCAGAAGGCGACGTGGTCGAGATCGAGGTTAAGGCCCATGCCGATGGCATCGGTCGCGACTAGGTAGTCGACGTCCCCGGATTCGAACAGCGCGACCTGGGCATTACGGGTGCGCGGGCTGAGCGCGCCCAGCACCACGGCCGTGCCGCCGCGTTGCCGGCGCATCAGCTCGGCGACGGCATAGACGTTGGCGGCCGAGAAGGCGACCAGGGCCGAGCGCGGCGGCAGGCGGGTAATCTTCTTCGGCCCGCTGTAGCTCAAGGTCGAGAAGCGCGGGCGCGAGATGTACTCGGCCTCGGGCGTCAAGCGCTTGAGCACGGGCCGGATCGTCTCCGCGCCGAGGAACATGGTCTCCTCCAGGCCGCGCGCGTGCAGCAGGCGGTCTGTGAAGACATGGCCGCGCTCCGGGTCGGCGCAGAGCTGGATCTCGTCGACGCCGAGGAACTCGACCGGCCGGTCGAGCGGCATGGATTCGACGGTGCAGAAGAAGTAGCGCGCCTGCGGCGGGACGATCTTCTCTTCGCCGGTGACCAGGGCGACCTGGCGCGCGCCCTTGAGCTTGGCCACCCGGTCGTAGTTCTCGCGCGCCAGCAGGCGCAGCGGAAAGCCGATCATGCCGCTGCGGTAGCCGAGCATGCGCTCGATCGCGAGATAGGTCTTGCCGGTGTTGGTCGGCCCCAGGACCGCCGTCACGCGACTACGCGCAAACCCGCTCATGGCCCAAGCATCGGGATCGGGGATCGGATTTGCAAGCCCGTCCCGGCCCTAGCGTTGGCCGGTTTCCTGCGTCTCCACGGGTTCAGTGTTTTGCTCGATCAGCGGCACGAAGGCGACCGGCAGGACCCTTCGCTCCGCTATTTCGCCGTCCGGCTGTTTCACCACCAGCAGGAGTTGCTGGTCCCGCTCGCGCCCCAAACGCCAGAAGCCCCGCGGGGCGCCGTAGTCGACCGGGATCACCAGGCGGCCGCCGGGCGCGAGCTGCGCGATCAGGGCGGGCGGTACCCGGCCTTCGGCGGCCGCGGTCACGACGATGGCATCGTAGGGCGCCTCGGCCGGCCAACCCCTGGCGCCGTCGGCCTGGCGCACTTCGACGTTGCGGTAGCCGAGCTCCCTGAGCCGCGCGGCGGCGCTTTCGGCAAGTGCCGGGACGGTCTCGAGCGAGATCACGCGGCCCGCAAGCTCGGCCAGCACGGCGGCCTGATAGCCACAGCCGGTGCCGACCTCCAGTACCTTGTCCGCCGGGCCGAGGGCGGCGAGATCGCTCATCACCGCGACGATGTAGGGCTGCGAGATGGTCTGGCCATGGCCGATCGGCAGCGGCTGGTTATCGTAGGCCGCTTCCTGGAGTGCGGCCGGTGCGAAGCGGTGCCGCGGCACGCGTGCCAAGGCGTCCAACACCCTCGGATCGAGCCGCTCTTTGCCGAGCCAGCGCCCGGTCTCGACCACTTCGGCTTCGATCTCGGCCATCATGGCCCGCCGGGCGGCCTCGAAGCGCTCTTCGGGCTCACGCACGCTTGACCCTCCCGATCGCGCGCCGGTCCATGGCGACCTTCATCCGGGACTTGACGAGAGCCTTGCAGCCACGCCTTTCCTATCACATATCAAGCCCGGCTTAGGGGAAACAAGGGAACTGCGGGCAGGCCATCCCGCTTCAGATCGACGTCATGACCGAACAGACACACAGCTTCCAGGCCGAAGTCTCTCGGCTGCTCGACATCGTCGCCAACTCGCTCTACTCCCACAAGGAGATCTTCCTGCGCGAGCTGATCTCGAATGCCTCGGACGCCTGCGACCGGCTGCGCTACGCGGCGATCACCGATCCCGAGCTCGCCGGCGAGGACAGCGACTATCGCATCCGGCTCGAGCTCGACGCGGCCAAGCGGGAAATCGCCGTGACCGACAACGGCATCGGCATGAACCGCGAGGACCTGATCGCCAACCTCGGGACCATCGCGCGCTCGGGCACCGCGGCCTTCGTCAACGCGCTCGAGGACGACAAGCCCGACCTCTCGCAGATCGGCCAGTTCGGCGTCGGCTTCTATTCGGCCTTCATGGTCGCCGACCGGGTCGAGGTCGCCAGCCGTAAGGCCGGCGACAGCCAGGGCTGGCTCTGGACCTCGGACGGCAAGGGCGCGTTCAGCATCGTCGAGAGCGACGAGGCGCCGGCGCGCGGCACCCGGATCGCGCTGCACCTCAAGGCCGACGAGAAGGAGTTCCTCGAAGCCCCGCGGCTCAAGCACATCGTGCGCACCTACTCCGACCACATCGCCTTTCCGATCGCGCTCCAGGTCGCCGCCGACGGCGAGGATGCCGCGGCCGAGGACGAGACCCTGAACCAGGCCTCGGCGATCTGGACCCGGCCGAAGTCGGAGATCAGCGAGGAGCAGTACAAGGAGTTCTATCACCACGTCGCCCATGCCTTCGACGAGCCCTGGCTCACCCTGCACTTCAAGGCCGAGGGACGGATCGAATACGCCGGCTTGCTCTACGTGCCCTCGAGCAAGCCCATGGACCTGTTCAACCCGGAGCGCCGCAGCCAGGTGAAGCTCTACGTCAAGCGGGTCTTCATCACCGACGAGTGCGAGGA
>JAKSDN010001101.1 GCA_022360075.1 Kiloniellales bacterium
CGCTTCCTCGACATCATGCGGCGCGGCGGCATCACCTTCCTGCTGCCGATCGGCGTGCTGGTGGCGATGCTGATGTACGGCTTCACGCCAACCTACGCGGCCGCCGCGGCTATCCTCTCGGTGATCGTCTCGAGCTGGCTGACGCCGCGTCGCATGGGCCCGCGCGCGATCATCGAGGCGCTGGCCCTGGGCGCGCGCAACATGGTCGGCACGGCCATGCTGTTGATCGCCGTGGGCCTGATCGTGATGGTGGTCTCGGCCACCGGCATCGGCAACACGATCTCCCTGCTGCTGGCCGACTGGGCCGGCGGCAGCCTGCTGATCGCCATCGTCCTGATCGCACTGGCCTCGCTCGTGCTCGGCATGGGCCTGCCGGTGACGGCGGCCTACATCGTGCTCGGCACGCTCTCCGCGCCCGCGCTCTACGAGCTGATCTCGAACGCGCACATGGTCGATCTGATCGCCGCGGGCGGGTTGCCGGAGGAGGCCAAGGCGATCTTCATGCTGACCGCGCCCGACGCTCTGGAGCGCTTGGGCGCGCCCATGTCCGAGGCCGAAGCCGCGGCGCTGCTCGCGACCGTGCCCAAGGACTTCGCCAGCCAGCTCTACGAGCAGGCGCTGAGCCCGGCGATGCTGACGACCGCCCTGCTCTCCGCCCACATGATCATCTTCTGGCTCAGCCAGGACAGCAACGTCACGCCGCCGGTCTGCCTCACCGCCTTCGCCGCCGCGGCGATCGCCAAGACCCCGCCGATGGCCACCGGCCTCACCGCCTGGCGCATCGCCAAGGGCCTCTACATCGTGCCGTTGCTCTTCGCCTACACGCCCTTCCTCGCCGGCGACTGGCTCGTGGCGCTGGAGATCTTCCTGTTCGGCACGCTCGGCATCTACGCCCTTTCCGCCGCCTACGCTGGCTACGGCGAGGCGCCGGTGGCCGCCTACTTGCGCCCGGCGCTGGCCGCGCTTGGCGTCGTCCTGCTTTGGCCAATCGGCTCGACTTGGCATCTCGGCGCAGCTGCGGTTACGCTCGCCATCCTCGCACTCACCGTCGTCCAGGGCCGCCAGCGCATCGCCCAGGCGACCTGACCGGCGCAGAGGCCGGTCACGAAGAAGGGGAGGGGTTCCGGGTGACCATCCTTCTCGGCTGCATCGCCGACGACTTCACCGGCGCGACCGATCTGGCCGGCACGCTGGTGCGCGAAGGCATGCGCTCGGTGCAGATGATCGGCGTGCCCTCGATGCCCGCCGCCGAGGTCGATGCCGAGGCGGTTGTGGTCGCGCTCAAGTCGCGCACCATCGAGCCCGACGAGGCGATCCGGCAATCTCTGGAGGCGCTCGACTGGCTGCGCGCCGGCGGCTGCGAGCGCTTCTTCTTCAAGGTCTGCTCGACTTTCGACTCGACCGACCGGGGCAACATCGGGCCGGTGGCCGAGGCCCTGCTCGAGGCGCTGGGCAGCGACTTCGCAATCGCCTGCCCCGCGTTCCCGCGCAACGCCCGCACCGTGTTCAAGGGCTACCTCTTCGTGGGCGACGTGCTGCTCAACGAGTCCGGCATGCAGGATCATCCGCTGACGCCGATGACCGATCCGAACCTGGTGCGCGTGCTCGCGCGGCAGACCAAAGGTGAAGTTGGTCTGATCGGCTATGAGCAAGTGCGCGACGGGCCAAAGGCTACGGCGGCAGCCTTCGAAGAGCTGCGCGCCGAAAGCAAGCGCTTCGCCATCGTCGACGCGACCGACGATACCGACCTACGCACGATCGGCACGGCAGCGGCGAACCTGCCGCTGATCGTCGGCGGCTCGGGCGTGGCGATCGGCCTGCCCGAGAACTTCCGGCGCCAGGGCTTGCTGCCGGACGGCGGCGCAGCCGACGCGCTGCCCGCGATTGCCGGTGCCCAGGCCGTGATCTCGGGAAGCTGCTCGCGCATGACCCAGCAGCAGGTCGCGGCGGCCAAGGCCGCGTGGCCGGCCTTCCAAGTCGATGCCCTGGTCTTGGCCGAGGGCCGGGACTTGGTTGCGGAAGGCCTCGCCTGGGCGCGGGGCCATCTCGGCAACGGGCCGCTGCTTGTCTACGCCACCGCCGATCCCGACACGGTCCGGGCCGCCCAAGAGAAGCTCGGGGTCGAGCGCGCCAGCAGCCTGGTCGAGGACGCGCTGGCTGGGATCGCCAAGGGCCTGGTGGGTGCCGGCGTGCGGCGGCTGATCGTCGCCGGCGGCGAGACCTCGGGCGCCGTGGTCCGGGCGCTCGGCGTCCAGGGCCTGCGCATCGGCGCCGAGATCGACCCGGGCGTGCCCTGGACGGCCACGCTCGGCGAGCCGGCCCTCGCGCTCGCGCTCAAGTCGGGCAACTTCGGCACGCCCGACTTCTTCCTCAAGGCCTTCGGACGGCTGTCATGACCGAAAGCAAGCTCCGCGAAGACATCGCCCTGCTCGGCAAGTCCCTCTTCGACCGCGGCCTGACCGCCGGCAGCTCGGGCAACATCAGCGTCCAGCTCGACGAC
>JAKSDN010000625.1 GCA_022360075.1 Kiloniellales bacterium
CCTCGATGTCGGCTCATCACATCCTGGGGCTGGAGCAGGTCCCAAGGGTTCGGCTGTTCGCCGATTAAAGTGGTACGTGAGCTGGGTTTAGAACGTCGTGAGACAGTTCGGTCCCTATCTGCCGTGGGTGTTCGAGACTTGCGAGGCGCTGTCCCTAGTACGAGAGGACCGGGATGGACGCACCTCTGGTGTACCGGTTGTGGCGCCCGCCGCAGCGCCGGGTAGCTAAGTGCGGAAGGGATAACCGCTGAAAGCATCTAAGCGGGAAGCCCGCCTCAAAACCAGGTCTCGCTCGAGAGCCGTGGAAGACCACCACGTCGATAGGCCGGATGTGGAAGCGCAGCAATGCGTGAAGCTAACCGGTACTAATCGCTCGATCGGCTTGATCCCTCCAGTTGTCAGATGACAGCTGTCAGATGTCAGTATCCTTACTGGCAACCGACATCTGAAAACTGACAACTGAAAATCCCGCCGCGTGCAGCGGCAAAAACCCAACACCAACCAGCCGGACAAACCAAAAGCCTCTCCAAGACCAACCCTATGCCCAAGTCAGTCCCCCACTGACATCTGTCACCTGACAACTGACATCTGACCCCCTGTCCTTCGACGGCCTGGTGGTCATGGCGAGGGGGCAAACACCCGATCCCATCCCGAACTCGGCCGTGAAAACCCTCAGCGCCGATGGTACTGCGTCTTAAGGCGTGGGAGAGTAGGTCGCCGCCAGGCCTTCAAAGGACAGATAAACAGATGTCAGTCGCCACAACCAACACCCAATCCTCGCACTCAATTCCAATCAACAAAACAAACAGGACAACACAAACACTAAAACAAACTGACATCTGTCACCTGACAACCAACACCCGATACCGCGGGGTGGAGCAGCCCGGTAGCTCGTCAGGCTCATAACCTGAAGGTCGCAGGTTCAAATCCTGCCCCCGCAACCATCGTCGGCAGCACCTCAGAGGTGCTCGAAGAAGCGGCCTCATCCGGGCCGCTTTCTTCGTTGTGCCGCCCACGGCGGTTGTCCATCCCCGCACCCACTGTCAGCAGCACCTGTTCGTCTTCCGGACAGGCGGGTGTCTTCTTGCCTGCCGCCAGGGTGAGGATGCCCGCAAGATCGCCTTCGAGCCACAAATCGGCCTGGTCATCCTCACCGGGTCCAACAACGATGCGACCGACGAGCGAGCGAACATCGTCACTCGCTTCGAGCCGCGTTTGTTCGTCTTCCAGCGCCACGAACAGGCGGTCGATGCGTTTGCGGTATTCTTCCGCCATGCTGGGATGGATCAGCGCAGGCGGTTCCTCGGCAGAG
>JAKSDN010000911.1 GCA_022360075.1 Kiloniellales bacterium
CCTCGACTTTGTCGGCGCCCAGGCTGAAGAGGTCGTAGTCGCCATGCTCGCCCGGCACCCGGTAGGCATAAACCTGGCCCCAGGGATCGAGCAGCATCTCGCGCTTCTTCAAGTAGGGTCCGTTCCAGCGCGCGGCATCGGCCGGCCGCGTGATCAGGGCCTCCAGGCCCTCCTGCGCGGAGGGATAGCGTCCGACGTCGAGACGGTAGAGGTCGAGCGTGCTCGCCAGACGCTCCAGATGGATCTCCGCCGCATCGGCCTTCGCGCCGCCCAGGTAGCCGAGCACGCGCGGCCCGGCCATGGCGGCCAGCACGCCGAGGATCGCCAGCACCACGAGCAGCTCCAGAAGCGTGAAGCCGCGCTCGTGGTCCCGGTCACGTCTGGCCCGTCTTTCCTCTCGCATCGTCCGGTCCTCTTTCCTCTTCGGCGGCTGTCCGCGCGCCGGGTCTATAGGGCGAGCTCGTTCACGCTGAGAAAGGCCAGCATGACCGAGCCGATGATGGTGGCGACGACGAGTCCGAGGCCGATGGTCAGGGCCGGTACCAGCACGGCCACCATGCGCTCGATCGCGGTCTGGACCTCGCGGTCGTAAAGGACCGCGATCTTGCTCAGCATGGGCTCCAGCTCGCCGGTCTCCTCGCCCACCCGGATCAGGTGCGCGGCGAGATCGGGAAACAGGCCGCTCTCGGCGAGCGGCTGCGCCAGGCCCTTGCCCTCGCGCAGGCTGGCGGCGACCTGGTCGAGGGCCCGGGCGAGCGCGGCATTGCCCAGAACCTGGCGCGCGATCGACAGCGCCTTCAACAGGGGCACGCCGTTTTGCGTCAGCGTGCCGAGCGTTCGGGTCAGGCGCGCGATCTCGACCTTGGCGGCGAGATCGCCGAACAGCGGAAGGCCGAGCTTCATTCGGTCCCACAGGACTCGGAAGCGCTCGTCTCGCAGCTTTCGGCGCAGCAGCCAGGTGCCGGCGAGCGCGACCGCCGCCATCAGCCACCAGGTCTCGGTGAAGAGCTCCGCGGTGCCGATCACCACGCGAGTCGCGAACGGCAAGGCGTCGCCGGCGTCCGCGAACAAGGCCTGGAACTCCGGGATCACCACCGTCATCAGGATGACGATCGAGAAGCCCACCATGGCGAGCAGGATCGCCGGATAGATCAGCGCCGAGCGCAGGGTCTCGGCGAGCACCTGGGCCTTTTCGAGATGCTCGGCGAGTCGTGCCAGAACGGTCTCCAGCGCGCCGCCGGCTTCGCCCGCTCGGACCAAGTTGATGGTGAGCGCGGAGAACTGCCCCTCCTGCTCGGCCAGGGCATCGGCCAGAGTCGCGCCGCCGCGGACCGCCTCGAGCACGCGGCGCAGCAGGTCTCGCAAGCTCCGCTGCTTGCTCAGATCGATCAGGATCTCGAACGCGCGGTCGAGCGGCAAGCCGGCGCCGAGGAGCGTCGAAAGCTCGCGAATGACCAGAAGCTGGCCCTTGCGCGACAGCTTCCTGCCGGCAAAGAGGTCCCGCGACAGCCAGCCGGGCGCGGCGGCGCCGTCCGCGGCCTGCGCCTGCAATGGCATGTAACCCGCATCCTGCAGCCAGGCGACGACGCCGGCTTCGCCCGGTGCTTCCCGCAGGCCTTCGATGACCTCGCCGGTCGCGCTGATCGCCTTGTAGTGGAAGGTCGGCATCGTCCGGTTACGCCTCGTGGGTCACGCGCATGACTTCTTCGAGGCTGGTCAGCCCCTGCAACGCCTTGCCGAGGCCGTCGCGGTGCATGCTGCGCATACCCTCGGCAAGTGCCGCGCGTTGGATCTCGCGCGCCGGGGCTCGCCGCAGCACGAGACTGCGGATCGGGTCGGTCAGCTCGAGGATTTCGAGCACCGAGACCCGGCCGCGATAGCCGTTGCCGTTGCAGTCCGCGCAACCCTTGGCGCGGTA
>JAKSDN010001258.1 GCA_022360075.1 Kiloniellales bacterium
CCGTGGCCGGCCGCGTCCATCGCCCGGCGCACCGCCGGAATGTCGTTGACCACGCTCGATGCGGTGTCGACCTGGACCAGCATCACGGCCTTGATCGAGCCCTCGGTGTCGGCGCGCAGGCGCGCTTCGAGCGTCGCCGGATCGACGGCGCGGCGCTGATCGCCGGCGATCGTCTCGATCTCGACGCCGAGCATGGAAGCCATGGCGCCCCAGCCGGCGGCGAAGCGCCCGCTCTCCAGCACCAGCACCTTGTCACCCCGGGACAGCACGTTGACCACGGCAGCCTCCCAGGCGCCGTGCCCGTTGGCCGCGTAAATGTAGACCCGGCCCTCGGTGCGGAAGACCCGGCGCAGGTCCTCGTGACAGCTCAAGGAGACTTCCAGGAGATCGCCGGCGTAGATATCCACGGCCGGCCGGTGCATGGCGTTGAGCACCGCGTCGGGGACGGTGGTCGGGCCGGGGATGCTCAAGAACTCCCGGCCGTGTCGAACGGTCATCGCAGGCTTCCCATGTCGTGAATGGCGCCCGCGCCGCGCGGGCCGGGCGATCCTTGCTCAAGCCGCTAGGCTTGTCCAGCGGCTGTAACCGCCCAGAAACAGTCTAGACGTGCCGCGTCTCGCCGCCGTCGACCCGCAGGCTCTGACCGACGATGTAGCCGGCGTCCTCGGACAGCAGAAAGGCGACGGTCTTGGCGATCTCCTCGACCCGGCCGATCCGCTTGGACGGGATCGAAAGGCGCCGCGCCTCGCCGTGCTCCAGGCTGTCGATGGCGCCGGGCAGCACGCAATTCATGCGGATCCCCTCGCCCGCGTAGCGCTCGGCATAGAGCTTGGTGAAGGCGCTGAGGCCCGCGCGCAGGGTCGCCGAGACCGGAAAGCGCAGGGTCGGCTCGAAGGTCGAGGCCGTCGTGATGTTGACGATCGCGCCGCCGCCCTGGCGCTGCATCACCGGCGTCACGAGGCGGCAGAGCCGGATCACGCTCAGGAGCACCTGGTCGAAGGCGCCGGCCCAGGTCTCGTCGCTCAGATCCAGCAGCTCGCCGGCCGGCAGGTGGCCGGGATTGTTGACCAGGGCGTCGATCCGGCCATGGGCCGCCAGGGTCTCGTCGACGAGTTGCTGCAGATCGCGGGGCTCGGCGACCGAGCCTCGAACGCCGATCCCACCGAGCTCCGCGGCCAGCTTGTCCGCGCTGTCCGAGGGCGACATCAAAGACAGACGATAGCCGCGTGCATGCAGCTCACGCGCGACGGCCGCGCCGATGCCACGCCCGCCACCCGTGACGATGGCGACTTTTGGCTCATTCGGGCTCGGCATGGTCCTGTCTCTATCCGGGCCGGTCACCCGCCGAGCAGATCGACCAGGGTCAAGGCCACCACCTCGGTCGCCTTGCGCAGATCGGCCAGGCCGACGCGCTCGTCGGCGCGGTGGGCGTTGGCCTCGAGCAGGCTGCGCGGGCCGGCGCCGTACATGATCGTGGGCACGCCGGCCTC
>JAKSDN010000142.1 GCA_022360075.1 Kiloniellales bacterium
ACGCACGATAGACATCCAGCGCACCACAGCCACACCCCAGCCATGACCCACCCCGTCCTCGACATCCGCGGCCTCTCGGTCGACTACCGCACCCCGCGCGGCCGCCTGCGGGCCCTGCGCGACGTCAACCTCACGGTGCCGCGCGGCAAGATCGTCGGCCTGGTGGGCGAGAGCGGCTGCGGCAAGTCGACGCTGATCGCCGCCGTCATCCGCCTGCTCGCGCCCAACGCCGAGGTCGTCGCCGGCACGGTCGAGTTCGAGGGCCGCGACCTGCTGGGCTTGAGCGCGCGCGCGATGCGCGACCTGCGCGGGCGCGCGATCTCCATGTTGTTCCAGGACCCCATGACCACGCACAACCCGGTGCTCTCGATCGGCCGGCAGATGGTCGACATCCAATACCGCGACAAGATCCCGCTGGCCGAGAAGCGCAAGCGCGCCGCCGCCATGCTCGCCCAGGTCGGCATTCCCGACCCCGAGGCCAGGCTCGCGAACTTCCCGCACGAGTTCTCCGGCGGCATGCGCCAGCGCATCGCCATCGCCATGGCGCTGATGGCCGAGCCGACGCTGCTGATCGCCGACGAGCCCACCACCGCGCTCGACGCCACGCTCGAGGTGCAGATCATCCACCGCCTGAAGGCGCTGCAGGAGCAGCTGCACTGCTCGATCCTGTTCATCTCGCACCACCTGGGCGTGATCGCCGAGCTCTGCGACGAGGTGGTGGTGATGTACGCCGGCGAGGTGGTCGAGCAGGGCAGCGTGCGCGACATCTTCCACCACGCGAGCCATCCCTACGCCCGCAAGCTGCTGGCCTGCGACCCGGGCCGCATCGCCGAGCGCACGCGCAACCTGCCGACCATCCCGGGCGAGATCCCGGACCTGGTCGCGCTGCCCCAGGGCTGCATCTTCCGGGAGCGCTGTCCCGAGGCCTTCGATCGCTGCGCGGCCGAGCGCCCGGCCTGGCGCGAAAGCGGCCCCGGCCACCACGCGCTCTGCCACCTGCTGGAGCGGGAGGCGGCCTCGTGAGCGCGCTGCTCGCGGTCGAGGACGTGCGTGTGCGCTTTCGCGTCCGCTCGGGGCTCCAGGCGCTCGTCGCGCGCGACCGCGATCCCTTCATCGACGCGGTTTGCGGCGTTTCCTTCGAGGTCGGCGCGGGCGAGACCTTCGGCATCGTCGGCGAGAGCGGCTCGGGCAAGACCACGCTCGCGCGCGCCATCGCCGGGCTTTTGCCGGCGCAGGAAGGCTCGATCCGCTTCGGCGAGCGCGAGCTGCGCGGCCTGGCGCCCGGCGCCTTCAAGGCGCTGCGCCGCGACATCGCGATGATGTTCCAGGACCCGATCGGCTCGCTCAGCCCGCGTCTGACCGTGCGCGCGCTGGTGACCGAGCCCTTCAAGATCCACGGCCTGGCCGAGCGCGACCTGGAGGCCGAGTGCCGGCGCCTGCTGGAGATGGTCGGCCTGCCGGCGCATCTGGGCGGGCGCTATCCCTACCAGCTCTCCGGCGGCCAGGCCCGGCGCGTCGGCGTCGCCCGCGCGCTCGCGCTCTCGCCCAAGCTGGTCATCGCCGACGAGCCGACCGCCGGGCTCGACGTCTCGGTGCAGGGCGAGATCCTGAACCTCATGGCGACCCTGCAGGCCGAGCTGGGCCTCAGCTATCTCATCATCAGCCACAACCTGCCCGTGGTGCGGCACATCAGCGACGCCCTGGCGATCATGTATCTCGGCCGCATCATCGAGCAGGGCGACTGCGCCAGGATCTTCGCCGCCCCGGCCCATCCCTACACCGAGGCCCTGGTCAAGGGCGTTCCCCAGCCCGATCCGGGCAAGCGCCGCAGCCTGGTCTCCATCGAGGGCGAAGTGCCGAGCCTCGCCCGGCGCCCGGCCGGCTGCGAGTTCCACACCCGCTGCGCCTACGCCCAGGAGCGTTGCCGCCGTGAGGCCCCGGCGCCCCGACGCCTGGCCGATGGACGCCTCGCCCGCTGCCACTTCCCGCTCACCGAAACGGAGTCCGCCGCATGATCGCAGCCCAGGGTGCCGCCGAGCCCGAGGACCGCATCGTCACCGACCTGCCGGTCCCGATCCGCGAGGTCGAGCATGCCTGGATCCCCCTGGCCGACGGCACGCGGCTCGCCTGTCGCTACTGGCTGCCGGTGGATGCCGAGACGGCGCCGGTGCCGGCGATCCTGGAGTACACCCCCTACTGCAAGCGCGCCGGCACCTCGGCGCGCG
>JAKSDN010000505.1 GCA_022360075.1 Kiloniellales bacterium
ATCACGAAAAAGAACGGGGCCATCGGCGCGATCAGGAACGACAAGACGGTGGCGGCAGCGAACAAACCGAACTCAGGCACCGCCACCCAGTTCCAAGCGATAACCGTTGCGGCATATCGGCTCGTACGATCGAGCAGGGAGCTGAGCACCAACAATAGGACCGCGCGACCGACCCACTCGACGACATACAGACCGATGATCATCGGAAATTCACGCTGCACACCGCCGCTCTCGCCCGGCACCGGCACGCGCGCAAGCACCAGGGCCACCGGCAGGATCAACAGAGCCGCGATGAACGAGCGCCAAAACCCCTCGACGGACAGGTTGAACCAGCGCATGCCATCGGCGTCGCGCAGCGCCAGACGCCAGGCGCCGTAGATCGACGACGTGATTTCCTGACCCAGCCCCATCAGTGGCCCTCAAGCGTCAAAATAGCGCTCCAGGATCACACGGTAGATGGCCGCGAGCTGGTGTATGTCCGCGACCGCGACACGCTCGTCGGTCTTGTGCATGGTCTGGCCGACCAGGCCGAATTCCGCGACCGGACACACATCCTTGATGAAGCGCGCATCGGACGTGCCGCCTGTCGTGCTGAGCTCGGGGCGGCGGCCGGTGACGGATTCCACCGCGCCGGCGATCAGATCGCTGAGCGCGCCCGGCGGGGTGAGGAACGCTTCGCCCGTCACGTGATGGTCCAGAGTCCAGTGCGCGCCGTCCCCGGCCGCTGCCTTAAAGGATTCGTTCAACCAGGCGAGCAGGCCGTCGCTGGTATGGGTATCGTTGAAACGGATGTTGAATCGCGCGGTCGCCTTCGCGGGGATGACATTCGACGCCGGATTGCCGACATCGATGCTCGAGACTTCCAGATTGGTTGGCTGGAAATGCTCGGTTCCCCGATCGAGTGGGTGATCCACCACCGCCGCCAGCATGCGCACCAGACGCGTGACCGGATTGTCGGCCAAATGCGGATAGGCGACGTGGCCCTGGGTGCCCTCCACCGTCAGCACGCAGGACATGCTGCCGCGCCGACCGATTTTCACCATGTCGCCGAGCGCTGAAGGGTTGGTCGGCTCGCCGACCAGGCACACGTCGATCCTCTCGCCGTGCTCCG
>JAKSDN010000917.1 GCA_022360075.1 Kiloniellales bacterium
ACAGCTCGCGGATAACCGCGACGCCGATCAGGATCACGCTGTAGCCCAGCCCGTTGCCGATGCCGTCGAGAAAGCTCAACAAGGGCGGGTTCTGCATGGCGAAGGCCTCGGCGCGGCCCATCACGATGCAATTGGTGATGATCAGGCCGACGAAGACCGACAGGGTCTTGGAGACCTCGTAGGCATAGGCCTTGAGGATCTGGTCCACAACGATCACCAGCGAGGCGATGATCACCATCTGCACGATGATGCGGATGCTGCCCGGCACCTGGTAGCGGATCAGGCTGATCGAAAGATTGGAGAAGGCAACGACGCTGATCAGCGCGATGCACATGATGAGCGACACGTGGAGCGAGGAGGTCACTGCCAGCGCGGAGCAGATGCCGAGGGTCTGGAGGATGACCGGGTTGTTCTCGAACAGAGGATCGGTCACCAGCTTCCTGGTTTCAGCCATGTTCCGCCAGCTCCTGTTGCAGGTTCCTCAAGAAGGGCCCGAAGCCGTTCTCGCCGGCCCAAAAGCGCACGAGGTTGCTGACCCCGAGCGAGGTCAAGGTGGCGCCGGCCAGGCCATCGACCTGATGGACGCCTTGCGGTCCGCCCGCCGCCGCGCCCTTGACCACTTCGATGCGGAGCTCGCCGGCCTCGTCGAACAGCAGCCGGTCCGGCCACAGGGCTCGCCATCTCGGGTTGTCGACCTCGCCGCCCAGGCCCGGCGTCTCGGCGTGCTCGTAGAACTGCAGACCGACCACCTGGCGGCCGTCAGGCTTGACGGCGAGGTAGCCGTAGAGCGTCGACCAAAGCCCGTAGCCGTGTACCGGGATGATCACGGTGCCGACCTCGCCCGCGTCGTCCTTGACCAGGTAGACCGTTGCGAAGTGCGCCCGGCGTCTGATGGACGCGATGTCCTGGTCCTTGGACAAGGCCTGGCTCATCGCGGGATCGCGCACAGCCTCTCGCTGATCGAAGACGCTCGGGTCCACCGCGTCGCTGAATGAGCCGCTGCGCAGGTCGACGGCGCGCGGCTCGATTTGCTTGAACAGCTCGTCGATGTCCGCGCCGGGCCGCATGAGTCCCGCGACCTCCAGGATGTTCCGGCGGATCTCGAGGCGTTTGTTGGCCTCCTGCTTCTCGCGCAGACCGACGGCGGCCGCCGAGACCACGATCGAGCAGACCAGGCAGAGCACAACCGCCACCCCGACGATCTTCCAGGGGTGCTCGTTCGGCAGGTCCAGGAATCGCTTGATCAGGGACGGGCGGTCAGACATGTCGACCCAGTCTGCGTCGGACGTTGGCCTTCACAATCATATAGTCGATCAAGGGTGCGAAAACATTACCGAACAGAATCGCCAGCATCATGCCTTCGGGAAAGGCCGGGTTGACGACGCGGATCAGCACGCACATCACGCCGATCAGGGCGCCGTACCACCAGCGACCGACGTTGGTCATGGCCGCCGAAACGGGTTCGGTGACCATGTAGACCAGGCCGAAAGCATAGCCGCCGACCACCAGGTGCCAGTACCAGGGCATGGCGAAGGCCGGGTTCGTGTCGCTGCCGATGACGTTGAACAGCGCGCTCATGGCGATCGTGCCGAGCAGGCAGCCGGCGATCAGCCGGTAGTTGGCGATTCGGGTGTAGACGAGGAAAATCCCGCCGAGCAGGCAGGCCAGGGCCGAGGTCTCGCCCAGGCTGCCGTGCATCAGCCCGAAGAAGGCATCCCACCAGCTCAGGTCTATGGTCGTCGCGAAGGCGCCGTGACCCTCGGCCGCCGACACGCTGAGCGCAGTCGCCCCACTGTAGCCATCGACCGGGACCCAGACGGTGTCGCCGGACATCTGGGCGGGGTAGGCGAAATAGAGGAAGGCCCGCCCGGTCAATGCCGGGTTGAGAATGTTCTTACCAGTGCCACCGAAGATCTCCTTGCCGATCACCACGCCGAAGATGATGCCCAGCGCTACCTGCCAGAGCGGCGTGCTCGCCGGCACAATAAGCACGTAGAGGATGGAGGTGACGAAGAAGCCCTCGTTCACCTCGTGCCCCCGGATTACGGCAAAGGCGACTTCGCAGAGGCCACCGGCCGCCAGCGTCACCACGTAGATCGGGAAGAAGTAGAGGAACCCGTGGATGAAGCAGGCCAGGGGATTGGCGGGGTTGTAGCCGACCCAGAAGGTCTCCAGGATCCAGCCGCGCCAGCCGCCGGTGCCGTCCAGGCCGAGCTCGGCGAGCGCCACATTGGCTTGGTAACCGGTATTCCATAGGCCCCAGAGGACGCAGGGGATCGTCGCCAGGACCACATAGGTCATGGTCCGCTTGAGGTCGAGGCTGGCGCGGGCATGGGGGGCGAATCTGGTAACGGTCTTTGGGCTGTAGAGCAGCGTGTCGACCATCTCGTAGACGGCGTAGTACTTCTCGTACCGACCGCCCTTCACAAACAGCGGTTCAATCGAGTCGAGCCATTGCCGCAGCCCCATGCCTAGCCTTCCGCTTCGATCTTTTCGAGGTTGGCGCGCAGCGCCATACCGTACTCGTACTTACTTATGCAGACGTAGGAGCAGAGCGCCAGATCCTCCTCGTCAAGCTCCAGACAGCCCAGCGCCTGCGCCTCTTCCGTATCCATCACCAGCAAGGCGCGCAGTAGTTGGGTCGGGAGGATGTCGAGCGGCACCACGTCCTCGTAGAGCCCGACCGGAACCATGGCCCGCGGGCTGCCGTTCAGGCTGGTGTTCAAGGCAAAGCGCAGCTTGCCACCGATCAGTTTGGAGAAACTCGAGAGGTGCACGTTGGCGGTCGAGAACTTGCGCATGGAGGGGATCAGCCAGCCGAACAGCTCCCGCTCACGCCCTTCCGGCATGACGGTGATTTGCTGGTGGAAGCGCCCGAGGAAGGCGAAGGTCCCGGTCGCGTGTCGCCCGGCCAGCACGTTTCCGGCGATGACCCGGACATCGTCGCCGACGAACTCGCGCTCGACCAGAGGCCCGGTCGAGGCGCCGAGGCGCGTGCGCAGCAGACGCGGGCGTTCGACTGCCGGGCCCGCCAGGGAGATGACCCGCCGGGTCGGCAGCTGGCCGGTGCGGAACAGCTCGCCGATCGCCATCGCATCCTGATAGTTGACATGCCAGACCGTCTTTTCGGCATGCACCGGGTCGAGCAGGTGGATGTGAGTCCCCGGCAGACCCGCCGGATGCGGGCCGTCGAAGCTCGCGCGCGCCACGTTTCCGCCGGCCACCTCCGGCACATCCGCGCCGGCGCGGCAGCAGACATAGACCGACCCCGCGGTCAGCCTGGCCAGCAGCTTGACGCCGTTCGCGAAGTCTTCGCGGGCCTCGCCGATGACGACCGCCGCGTCGGCGGCGAGCGGGCTTGAGTCCATCGCCGTGACGAAGATTGCCGCCGGGCTCGATGCGGGATCGGGGACTTTGGAATAGGGCCGGGTGCGCAGCGTCGGCCAAAGCCCCGATCTCAGGAGGTTCTCCTTGATCCGCTCCGGCGCGAGCCCGTCGATCTCAGCCGCCTCGCAGCGGTCGAAGGCGACCGACTCGCCCCGCTCGTCGATGTCGATGACCAGCGATTCGAGAACGCGCCGGGGACCGCGGTTGATCGCCCGAACGGTCCCGGCGGCCGGCGCCGTATAGACGACACCCGCGAAACGCCGATCCTCGAACAGGACCTGCCCCAGTTGGACGCGGTCGCCCTCGGCCACCTGCATCTTCGGCTTGAGACCCAGGTAGTCGGGTCCGATCAGCGCACAGCTTACGACTGCCGGACCGTCCTCGATCCGCTGATCCGGCGCACCGGCGATGGGCAGGTCGAGACCTTTCTTGAGCCTGAAATCGAGATGCCCCTGACCGCGTCCGGCCGAGCGCTGCGTCTCAGATGGCTGACCGACGTCCTGCGCCACCAACTAGCCCCCCAAGTCCTTCCCCTACAATCCGTCGATAGAGCCACCAAAGCAACTCTTTAGCTCTGTCAGGCGGCTCGGACTCCACGCCCTCCGGGACCTGGCCGTCAGCCGACCATAGCCTGCTTCATTTTGAGATTCTCGTACTCGATTTCCATCATGCGGTGCCGCACGACGTCGCCGATCGAGATCAGCCCGCACAGTCTGCCGTTCTCGATGACCGGCAGGTGCCGGAAGCGGCCGGTGGTCATCTGCTTCATCACGCTCTCGACCTTGTCACCAGGGGTACAGGTCTGAGGGTGGGGCGTCATGATGTCCGAGACGGGATTCTCGAAGATTCCCAGCCCTTTGGTGTCGGCGTGGCGAACGACGTCGCGTTCGGAGACGATGCCGGCGGGCGCCTTGCTGCTGTCGACCACGACCAGCGCCCCGATCCGAAGCCGTGCCAGCTCCGCCACCACCTCCTTGACCGTGGTGCTCGGGGTCACCGTGAAGATGTCGTCGCCCTTATCGGCGAGGATCGCTGAGACCGTAAGGCCCGGCTGGTCGGCGCCTAGGCTCCCCTCCATGGTTTGGGAATGCGTATGCTTCGGACTTTCGTCCTCAGCCATCGGGCCCTGATAGGAAATCGGCGACATGGCTCTCTCCCCTCTTTCACAGCGGGCTCGCGGCTTACTGGAACGATCGCGCATCGTGCCGTGGGCCCGCAGGCTGTTGGAATGAACACGGTATCTATCCTCCGCACCGGGCGGCTAACGCGCCTCTTCGGAGCACCGGTGTTTGCTTCCCGCCGCCTTCTTGCCTACTTTAAGCTTATGGGGTGCCTTTGTCTGTTGCGAGTCCATTTCTGCTAGCGAGGACGACCGAAGCGAGAGGGGAGCCCGGACTGGTCCAAAGCCCCTTGAAGAGGCACACCCGGTCGGTCGATTGAGGGTTCAGGTCATGCCGCAGAGGCTTACCAGACGCGACTTTATCCACCGGGCCCAAGGCGTTGCCTTGGCGACGCCCTTTTTGAGCCTGATCGGCTGCAGCGACACCAGCGAGCTGCAATCGCTCGGTGGCGAGACCATGGGCACCAGCTACAGCGTCAAGCTCGCGGGGCTGCCGTCAGGCATAGCTGCGGACGCGCTCTCCGGCGAGATCGACGGGGTGTTGGAGACGGTCAATCGACAGATGTCGACCTACCGGCCGGACTCCGAGCTGTCCCGATTCAACGCCGCGTCGGCCGGGACCTGGGTGCCGATCTC
The DNA here is from genome assembly GCA_022360075.1 of Kiloniellales bacterium. The sequence continues at coordinate 5,144 of JAKSDN010000917.1, forward strand.
ACGCGACACGCGCACCGTCATCGACGAGGCCCTGCGCGTCGGCCGCCTGACCGGCGGTGCTTTCGACCCCACGGTTGGGCC
>JAKSDN010000470.1 GCA_022360075.1 Kiloniellales bacterium
CAGCCAAGGACGACCCCTGCGGGTGCGGATCGACGGTGCAGAGCGCGACCCGCAGGATCCGAATGGCGCACGCTGGCTCTACCACCTGATGGCCTACGATTCGACAAGCGGATCGTGGCGCAACTTCTGCGAAGCAGGCCCCGACGGCCTGCGCCTCGGCTTCCCGGTGAGCGGCACGACGACGGACGACGGGTCGTTCTCGCTCTCGGCGGATCGGCTCGTCTTCACCTGCACGAGCGGCGCGGTCGCCAAGTGCATCCGCATGGGCTACGAGCCCTGGGCGACGAGCGACCAGGGACAGCCGCTGCTCGACCACTTCCGCGCCTGCATGCGCATGGTGCGCGCCGACTACTGCGGCGACGGCCGGCCCCACACGCGCGACGGCACCTTGGTCAACATCTACGACCGCCTGGGCATCCAGATCTCCGAGCCGGCGCCGGACCTGACTTTCGAGGCGGCTTGGGGGCCGGACGGCGCGGTCTGCGTGCGCAAGACGCGGATCGGCGAGGTCTCGACGCTGGACGATCTCAGGGCCTCCTGTCCGGCGCGCTTGAGCGGCCGCATCGGCGCCGATTGCAGCGAAGCGCGGGCCGTGTCGATGCCCGAAGCGCTGATCTTCAACGAGTCTCGCGGCGCGCCCTAGCGACGCCCCGGTCTGGTTCCGCGCGTCCGGCTTGTGGCAATCTTGCTCCTGGACGAGGTTTCTGCGGAGCGATGCGGGCAAGGGGAGATCCCATCATGCGCTACCGATTCGTCACCGCCGACGTCTTCACCGACAGGATCTTCGGCGGCAATCCGCTGGCGGTCTTTCCCGATGGTCAGGGCCTAGAGGGCGATCGGATGCAGCAAGTGGCGCGCGAGCTCAACCTCTCGGAGACGGTCTTCGTCCTGCCGCCGGAAGACCCATCGCACACACGGCGTCTGCGCATCTTCACGCCCGGTGTCGAGCTGCCCTTCGCCGGCCATCCGACGGTGGGCGCCGCTTACCTGCTGGCCGCGCTCGGGGAGATCGCGCTTTCCGGCGAGACCACGCGCATCGTCTTCGAGGAAGGCGTCGGCCCGGTGCCGGTCGAGATCCGTGCCGAGGATGGCCGTCCCGTATTCTCGCAGCTCTCCGCCGCGCAATTGCCGGAGCAGGGGCCCGCGCCGCCGCCGGCGACCGAGCTCGCCCAGGTGCTGTCCCTGACAGCCGAGGACCTTCTGCAGGGCGACGACAAGCCCGAAACCTGGTCCTGCGGGGTGCCGTTTCTTTTCATTCCCGTCGTCTCGCGCGCGGCCCTGGGGCGCGTGCGAATCGACATGTCGCGCTGGCAATCCACACTGGCCGACTTCTGGGCGCCCAACGTCTTCGTCTTCACGCCCGAAGCCGGCGAGGGGGCGGACCGGCAGGCGCGCATGTTCCCGCCGGCGATGG
>JAKSDN010000998.1 GCA_022360075.1 Kiloniellales bacterium
AGCCTCGCCGATCGTCTTGTTCATCTTCCAGCCGGTCCCGACCCAGATCTCGGGGCCTGCCGATGCTCTTCCCGGCATGACGTCGCTGTCGGCGCCGGCCATCACGAGGACGGCGCGCGCTTGCTCTTGCGCGTGCCCGTCGTCCCGCCCTCCGAGGCGTTGAGCCGGCCGGCGGTCTCCTCGTCGGTGATGAGAACGTCGACGAAGCCGCCGCGCAGCACGCCGCGAATGATATCGATCTTCGAGCGCCCGCCCGAGGTCAGGATGACCTTGGGGATCTGCCTGAGGTCCGCCGGACTCAAGGCCAGGACCCGATGATTGAGCGGGTGGTCGACCATCTGGCCTTCGGCGTCGAGGTAATGGCCGAGCAGATCGCCCGCCGCCCCGGCTTCCTTGAGCGTGCGCAGCTCCTCGTCGGTCACGAGGCCGAGCCGGCGGATCGTCGATTTCTTGGTGATGTCGCCGCAGCTCACCAGCGCGAGGTCGACCCGCTTGGCTTTCTCATAGACCTCCTTCAGGACCTCCTGCTCGAGAAAGAGATCGCGTGAGGCCTCGGTGCTGGTGAAGGCCGGGCCGGCCAGATAGTAGCACTCGGCTCCGAAGAGGTCCGCGAAGCGCGCCGCGGTCTCGTAGGTGTTCATGGCCGAGGCCCGGGTCAGGCCGCCGAGCAGCGAGACGACCGAGAGGCCTTGCAGCGGCCGCCGCTGGATCGAGCGAAGCGAGTTGCGCAACGTGCGCCCCCAGCCCATGCCGACCGACTGCCCGTCGCTGAGCTCGTTCGAAATGTAGTTTCCGGCCGCCACGCCCAAGACCTCGGGCACGTCGTCGTCTTCGGCCGGACTGGGCACGACCACGACTTCGTCGAGCTCGAACTTGCGCTCGAGCGCGCGCTCGAGCTCGATGCAGGAGGCCAGCTTGGAGTTGATGCGGATCTGGACCACGCCCTGCTCGCGGCAGGCGGCGAGGATGCGGTTGACGCGAATGCGGTTGATGCCCAGGCGCTCGGCGATCTGGCGCTGGGTCAGGCCCTCGACGTAGTAGTACCAGGCGATTCTCGTGCGAAGCTGGTCTTCGGGATCGACCAGTGTGGCGGGCGCCGGTGCGTCGTCGGGCCAGGACATGATGGCCTCGTCAGCCGCCGTTCTTCCGGTACTTGGTGTCGAGGGCCTCCATCTTTGCGACCTTGGGAGCCGAGCGCCCGCCCTGAAACTCCGCCTTCATCCAGATGTCGACGAGCATGCGCGCCACCGATGGGCCCGTGATCTGGCTGCCCAGCGTGATGATCTGAGCGTTGTTGCTCGCCATCGCGCGCTCCGCCGAGTAGGGATCGGTCACGCAGACGGCGCGCACGCCCGGCACCTTGTTCGCCACGATCGCCATGCCGGCGCCGGTGCCACAAACCAGGATGCCCCGCGCGTAGTCGCCGCGGCTGACCGCTTCGGCGAGCGGCGCGCCAACGTCCGGATAGTCGACCGGCGCCTCTTCCGAAACGCCGAGATCGATGACTTCGTAACCCTGCGCCTGGAGATGGTCGCGCAGCACCTCCTTGAGCGGCAGGCCATAGTGGTCGGCGCCGATTGCGACTTTCATCTCTGCTTCAGACATCGCCAAGCTCCTTGCTTTCGCCGGGCGTCACGCCGCTCGGTGGAACGCGGTCCAGGGAAACTCGAGCAGCGCATCGTGACAGATCGCCTTGATCAGGCTGTGCGCCAACGGCAGCGCTGTCGGCCCCAAGCCGCCGGCCGCCATCTCGGACTCGAGCGCGGGTCCGATCGCAAGGGCGAGCTCCGCGCCCTCGATCGTGTCGTCGGGCATGCGCTCGGCCTTGGCATTGGAATAGCGCAGGCCCGCGCCGAGCAGCTTGCCCATGCGGCTGTTGCGGCCGCCTTGGATGGTAACATAGAGATCGCCGGTTCCGGCCAGGCCGCGCACCGTCTCCGTAAGGCCGCCGAGATGCGAGACCAGCAGGTTCATCTCGGTGACGGCCTGGGCATAAAGCGAAGCCGCCGGATTGTGCATGCGCGCGCCGTTCTCCGCGACGCCGTCGCGCTCGAGCAGGCCTTCGGACGAGCCGACGCCGATCGCATAGAGGTTCTTGAAGGCCGCGCAGACCTCTACACCCGCTTGGTCCGGGTTGGGCCGCGGATGGTAGTAGGGCGCGGCGACCAGTTCGATCAGCCAGTCGATCAGCGCCCGATCGGAATGGGTGAGGATGACCGAGCTGTGGCGGCGCGCGGCCAGCTCCCCGGCGATGCAGGGGCCAGCGACCGCCGCGACGGGGCTCGCCGGCGCGCCGAGCTCGGCCAGGCGCGCGGCGATCACCTCGGGAATGATGCGCAGTCCGCTATCGTCGGCCACCAGGCCCTTGGTCAGGATCATGATCGGGAGCGGCCGCGACAAAAGCGGAGCGAGTTGGCGGCAAGCCCAACCGACCCCGGGCGAGCTGACCCCGAAAACCACGAGATCGCAGTCCTCGCCCAGGGCCTCGCCCAGGCGATCGTAAGTATAGGGCCGCACGCTTTCCGGCAGCGGGCTTTTCAGTCCCGGGTGCCAACCGCTCTGAGCGACGGACTCGATGATCCGGCGATCCAGGTGCGTGCCGACCAGGCGAACGTCGTGCCCGCGATCACTGGGCGGCAGGGAGAAGGCGCTGCCCATGACACCGGCGCCGAGAATGACGATCTTGGCCATCAGCACTCACCCGCCGCGAAAGCTTGGAGCAAGTCGGCGTCCCCGGCGACATCGAGAATGGAAAAGCGGTCGCGGATCTCGCGGGCGTGCAGCACCGCTTCGCTGTAGAAGCCGGTCGGCAGGCCGAGGCTCTCGCCGGTCATGGGCGCCCCGGCAGCGGCCATGGCGCCGCTCAAGCGCTCCGGCGTCAGCAGCGCGGCCTTCAGGCGCTCCCTGATCGAGGACCAGTCCGATGAGAGGCGGGCGTTGATCGCCTCGGCTTCTTCTTCACTGAGCGCCTTGTTGCGGAACTCGCGCAGGCAGGCGGGGCCGGAAGCCGGACCGAAACGGGCGAGCACGGCGGCTTCGTCGATCTCGGTCGCCGCGACGCGCGGCGGCGTTTCGGCGTTCACGATCTGGTTCTGCAGGCGGTTCATGGACAGCGCCGCCACGCCGACCTGCTCGCCGTGCAACGTGCCCGGATGGCGCTCGCCCGCGACCATATCGATGTAGTGGCTGATCAGATGCTCGCTCATGCTGCCGTGGTGGGTCGTGCCGGTCAGGCAGACTCCGAGCCCGCACAGCACCAGCACTCGGATCAAGCGGCTGACGGCCTCCAGATCGCCCTCGACCAAGGCCGCCGCGGAATCGAGCAGGGGCCCCTCCTCGGCCTCTTGGATCAGAAAGGGGCTATCGCTGTAGTAAGTGCCTTTCAGCAGGTGCGAGAGCAGCCAGTCGACCTGGGCCGTGCTCCGGCACATGCAGTCGCCGAAACCGCTGCGAACGAGCTGGACCGGCGCGGCGGCATTGACCTCGAGATCGAAGAAAGCACCGCGCGCGCCCTGCGCCTTGAGCGACCGCTTGACCCCCTCGACGGTGATCGAGGCCGTGGAGGTGGTGTAGCCGTTCATCGAGGGCGCGGTGGCGAAGACCGCGTAGCCGCGGTCGTGCAGGAAGCTCGCGTACTTGCAGAGGTCATTGACGGTGCCGGCGCCGACCGCGACGAGGCCATCGGCGAAGGTCGTCCTTTCGCACAGCGCCTTGGCCGTCGCCATGTCGGCATGCGGGCTGTCGAGCACGATGGAGTCGACCGCCCCAGCGGCGGCAAGCGCCTGCTCGACGCGCCGGCCCAAGGCTTCGTAAGTGTTCTCGTCGCTAACCACAGCGAGGCGCCCGGTCAGTCCGACGGAAGCCACCAAGTCGGCCTCTCGGCCGTCCAGACTCGGCTCGATCAGGATCGAGCGAAACGGCACGTCGGGCGGCGGTTTTCCGGTTTCCGGATCCTTCCAGCGGCCGGTGATGAAATCCTCGATCAGTGCGTTGCCGCCGCTCACGACGCGGTCTCCCGATCCGACAGTCCGGGCCCCGAAGGACAGCGCGTCCGCCCGCCGAATCGCTCTGGCATCTTTGCGATCATTAAATGCGCCTCTCACTCTTCGCATCGAACAGGTGCACGGCCTCGGGCGGCACCGAAAGCGCGAGCGTTGCGCCCGCCTGCGCGCGATAGCGACCCGGCGTCACCGCGCGGAACTCCTGCCCGTCGACCTTGAGCAGCATGTGGGTCTCCGAGCCCGTCGTCTCGGCCAGGATCACCTCGGCCGGGATTTTGCCGGGCGACGCCTCGTCGACGGCCAAGGCGATGTCGACGGGACGCAGGCCGCAGACCACGTCGGTGCCGGCGAGCGCGGCGGCCGTGGGCGGCAGCGGCAAGGCAATGGCCCCGACGCGGCAGACGGTCGCGCCGTCCTCGGCCTCGATCCGGCCCTTGAGAAAGTTGATCGACGGCGAGCCGATGAAGTCGGCCACGAAGCAGTTGACCGGACGGTCGTAAATGTCGTCGGGCGAGCCGATCTGCTCGATCTTGCCGTCGCGCATCACGACGATCTCGTCGGCCATGGTCATGGCCTCGAGCTGATCGTGGGTCACATAGACGGTCGTGGTCTGCAGGCGGTCGTGCAGGCGGCGGATCTCGTAGCGCATCTGACCGCGCAGCTTGGCGTCGAGATTGGACAGCGGCTCGTCGAACAGAAAGACCTGCGGATGGCGGACCAGGGCGCGGCCCATGGCCACCCTCTGGCGCTGGCCGCCGGAGAGCTCCTTCGGATAGCGGTCGAGATAAGCTTCGAGGTCGAGGATCTCGGCTGCCCACTGGACCTGCTTCTTGATCTCCTCGGCGGGCTTGCCGCGGACCTCCATGGTGAAGGCGATGTTGTCGTAGACCTTCATGGTCGGGTAGAGCGCGTAGTTCTGGAACACCATCGCGATGTCGCGGTCACGCGGGTGGACCTCGTTCATGCGCTTGCCGCCAATGCGGATCTCGCCGTCGGCGATGGTCTCCAGGCCGGCCGTCATGCGCAGCAGGGTGGTCTTGCCGCAGCCGGAGGGGCCCAGCAGCACCACGAACTTCTGGTCTTCGATGGTGAAGCAGATGTCCGTCAGGACCTTCACGGCCCCGAAGCTCTTCTCCACCTTGTCATAGTCGACCGATGCCATCTCCGCCCTTTCGGCTGCGCCTATCGCTCCTTCCCGGACCGGCGCATCGGCTGCCGCCGGTCACGGCAGCGCCCCCTGTGACGCGAAGGCGACCAATCGATGACTGGTCGCCGCGGTTGCCTGATAGAGGCCCTCGTAGATCCCGAGCAGCTCGCGGTAGCGCGCGCCCGCCTTCGCGTCGGGCTCGACCGCTTTGGTCGACCCGGCCATCGCTCCCGCCGCCTCGGTGATCGTCGCATACCAGCCCGCGCCGGCCGCCGCAATCATGCCGGCGCCGAGCGCGGAAGCCTCGACAGTGTCGGAGACCAGCACGGTCTTGCCCGAGGCGTCTGCCAGCATCTGTCGCCAAAAAGGGCTCGCCGCGCCGCCGCCGATGGCCAGGTACTCGCGAACCTCCAGACCGGCGTTTGCCTCCATCAAGGAGGTGCGCATCACCTGATCGAGCGTCATGCCCTCGATCAGGGCGCGGTAGACGTGGGCCGGCGAATGGCCGCCGCCGAAGCCGATCAGGCAGCCGCGCGCGCTGGTGTCCCAGTGGGGGTCCATGACGCCCGACCAGTACGGCAGAGCCATCAGTCCCTCGGCACCGATCGGCAGGTCGCTCGCCTCGGCTTCGAGCTTTTCGAAGACCTTGGGGTCGTTGCGCCCCTCGGGCGTGAACTGGTCGACGAACCAGTTGACCAGAAAGGCCCCGGAACGCAGGCAGTTCTCCAGGATGTAACCCTCGCCCTGGGCGGCGATTTCTGTCCGCCAAGCCTTGTCGTAGGCATAGGCCCGCGACCAGACGCCGGAGACGACCGCCGTTCCCAGGTTGATGTAGGCGCGGTCCGAACGGGTACAGTCGGTGCCCAGACCGGCGAGCTGACCATCGCCGCCGGCCGCGAAGACCGGCGTCCCCGCACGCAGCCCGGTGGCGCTTGCAGCCCCTTGCGTCACCTCGCCCAGGGGCGATCCGGGCGGCAGGGCTTCGGGCAGGCGATCCTCGCTCAGGCCGAGAGCGGCGAGGATTTCCGGCGACCAGCGCTTGGCCTCCAGGTCGAAGAGACCCATCGGATCGGCGCTGATCCAGCCGGTGCGGCTGTGCCCGGTCAAATGGCGGACCAGCACGCACTGAACGTCGGCGAAGCAGGCGGTGCGCGTGAAAACCTCGGGCTCGTGCCGCTTGATCCAGAGATAGCTGTAGACGCAGGGCGTGATGTCCGGATAGCGGCCGGTGATGCGATGGATCTCGTCGGCGCCGAGCTCCGCCGAGAGGTCCGCCACCTCTTGCCGCGCCCGTTCGTCCAGCCAGGTGATCGCCGGCCGCAGCGACTGCCCTGCCTCGTCCAGGAAGGCGACGGTCTCGCGCTGGTTGGAGATCGCCAGCGCCGCGACCCTTCCTGCATCGACCTGTTCGAAGAGGCCGCGTAGAGCGGTCACGCTGGCCGACCACCAATCGGCCGGATCCTGCTCGAAACAGAACAAGGCCGGATTCGACAGCGCGATGGCCGCCCGCCCCTCGGCCACGGCACGGCCTGCACGATCCCAGGCGATCGCCTTGCAGCTCTGGGTGCTGGAATCGAGTCCAACGACGAGATCGCGCTCTGCGGCCATTGTTGAATTCTGTCGGCCCAAATGTCGTTATCGAACGCTCCCCGCGCCCATGGGCGCAGGAGACCGCTTCGTCGCAAAGGACGCGGGCCGCGGCGTCGGTGCCGCGGCCCGCGAGCGGATCGGGTCAGCCCGACACGATCTTGTTCACCTTCTCGGCGATGGAATCCATCGCCGCCTTGGCGCTGTCGTACTCGCCCGCGAAGAAGCGGCCGAGCTCGACGGGGATCGTGTCGTTCGAGAGCTCCGCCCATTCCGGCAGATCCGGCTCGGAGCCCATATAGTTGTCGATGGTCTCGCGCACCACGTCGAGATGGCGGGTGGTGCCGGCGATTCCGTGCTTGGCGTTGGCCTTAACCCGCGCGTCCGCGTAGACGCTGGTGCGGGTCGG
>JAKSDN010001031.1 GCA_022360075.1 Kiloniellales bacterium
CGTCGGTCCAGCAGAGCGCGTGGGGCGTGAGAAGGACGTTGTCGAGCCGGCGCAGGGGGTCGTCGGCGTCCGGCGGCTCCTTCTCGAAGACGTCGAGCGCGGCGCCGGCGATCCGCCGCTCCTGCAGCACCCGGGTCAGCGCCGCCTGATCGACGATCGGCCCGCGCGCCGTGTTGATCAGATAGGCTGTCGGCTTCATCAGGCTCAGGCGCTCGGCGTTCACCAGGTGCCGCGTCGCTTCGCTCAGCGGGCAATTGACCGAGAGCACGTCCGAGCGCCGAAACAGCTCGTCCATCTCGACCAGCTCGATGCCGAGTTCCCGAGCGAGCGCCGGATCGGCGTAAGGGTCGTGGGCCAGGAAGACCATGTCGAGCGGCTTGGCCAGGCGGAACAGCTCCGCGCCGATGTTGCCGATGCCGATCGAGCCCAGCGTCCGCCCGACCAGGCCGACCCCGTTGTGCTTCGTCTTCTCGGCCCAGCCTTCGGGCCCGCGCCGGGCGATGTTGTCCTTGACCATGAGCTTGCCGGTGAGCGCGAATATCAAGGTCAGGATCGAGACCGCCACCGGCCGCCGCACCCCGTCGGGCGTGATCACCAGCGCCACGTCGGCGGCCGTGCAGGCCGGCACGTCGACATTGTCATAGCCGACCCCGAAACGCGCCACGACCGCCAAGCGCGCGCTGCCCTGAAGGGTCTCCGGCGTGACCCGCGAGCCCAGCAGGATCAGCGCGTCGATATCGGCCACCTGCTCGGCTGTGATCGCCTTGACCTTCTCGAGCTTCACGAGCTCGAGACCTGCGTGTTCGCGCAGCGGCGCAAGGTCGAACTCGGGAAAGACCAGCCCGCCCTCGGCATCGAAGAAATCGCCGCTCAAGGCGACGCGGAAGTTCGACATGCTGTCCTCCCTATTGTTTCTGTCGCCGTGCCCTAAATCCCAGACACACTGTCATGCTCGGGCTTGACCCGAGCATCCATTTCGCCGCGGCACGGAACTCGACAACGTCGGCACCGTCCCGGTCCGGCCCACCCATGGACCCTCGGGTCAAGCCCGAGGGTGACAGGGAGGAGACGGCAGGACGCGAGCGCACCTCACGCACAGCCTTCCCGTATCGCCGTCAGCCCCGCCGCCACGGCATCGCCCAGCACCCAAGCGTCGGCCGAGTAGGCAATGAAGTCGAAGCCCTCCTTGTAGAGCGCGATGCCGCTTTCGACGTCGGGCACCAGGCGGCCGGCCGACTTGCCGTTGTTCCGGCAGGCCGCGATCACCTTTTCGATCGCGGCCAGGAAGTCCGGATGGTCGAACTGCGCCGGGATGCCGAGCGAGCAGCTCAGGTCGAAGTGGCCGACCCAGAGGCAATCGACGCCGTCGATCGCGGCGATGGCATCGGCGTTCTTGACGCCGTCGGCGGTCTCGATCTGGGCGAAGAGCGTGGTGCGTGCGTTCTGCTCGGCGAGCTTCTCCTGAGTCGGCCCGGCGGTGAAGCGGTCGTAGGCGCAGCGCACGATCACGCCGCGGCCGCCGCGCGGCACGTATTTCATCGATTGGACGATCTGCTCGGCCTCCTCGGGCGTCGAGACCATCGGCAGCATCACGCCCTCGGCGCCGGCGTCGCAGGCCCGGGCGATGTCCTTGTAGTCCTTCGAGGGCACGCGCACGATCGCCGGCAGCTCGGCCGCCTGCATGTAGCGCAGCACGCGCTTGGTGGTCTCGATGCCGAAGCCGCTGTGCTCGGTGTCGAAGATCGTGAAGTCGCAGCCGGCATTCTTGAGGATGTGGCCGATCCCCGGCGTGTCGAACTCGAAGATGAAATGCCCGGCCTTGAGATCGCGCGTCTGCGCCATGGCCTTGAGTCGCGCTTCGCTCATGTCTGATTTTCTCCCTCTCTGGCTTTCTGTTCGTTTGGCGTGTCGGTCGCACCTCGCCCCTCTGAATGCTTCACCTCGGTGTCATCCTCGGGCTTGACCCGAGGATCCATCGCGGTTCCGGTCTCGGACCCCGATGGATTGCCGGGAGTGCGAAGCGCTCGGGCTTCACCCGCCCGGCAATGACAGTTCGAGAGTGTGGGGCGGTCTCCCGATGGCGAGTCCCCTAAGTCGTCAAACACGCCTCA
>JAKSDN010001434.1 GCA_022360075.1 Kiloniellales bacterium
GGTCAGGGCCGTGGAGGTCACGACCGACTTCGGCGCCACTTGGCAGCCGGTCGAGCTCGATGCGCCGGCGAACCCCTTTGCCTGGCAACAGTGGCGCGCCAAGTTGAGCTTCCCGGAGAAGGGCTACTACGAGGTCTGGGCGCGGGCGACCGACAGCGAGGGCGTGACCCAGCCCTTCGCGATCAACTGGAACCCGAAGGGCTACCTCAACAACTCGATGCACCGGATCGCCGTGACGGTGGCCGCGTGAGGGCTTGGATCGCGGCCGCCCTGGCGGCCGCTTGGCTGACCGGCGGCGATGCGCTCGGTAAGGCTGCGACGGCCGCCGAGGCCGAAGCCGATTTCGCCGGGCTGCCGCCGGGCCCCGGCCGGGAGGCGGTCTACTTCACCTGCCGCGCCTGCCATTCGGAGAAGCAGTTCACCCAGCAGCGCCTGAGCCGCGAGGATTGGGACGAGTTGCTGGTCTCTATGGTGCGCGACAACGGCATGGAGCCGCCGGAGCCCTGGGCGCGGACCTTGATGCTCAACTACTTGAGCACCCACTTCGGCGAGGCGCAGGATGAGGACTGGGCCGGCCTGCCGAGCGGGCCCGGCCGCGAGGAGGTCTTCTATCTCTGCCAGGCCTGCCATTCACTGGCCATCGTGAAGCAGCAGGGCCTGTCACGCGAGGATTGGGACGAGACCCTGATCTGGATGGTCGAGGAACAGGGCATGCCCGAGCTCGACGAGAGCGAGGAGACGCTGCTGCTGGACTATCTGGCGGAGCACTTCGGGCCCGATCGGCGCCAGGCCGGCGCCGGACAGTAGCCGCAGCGGGTCAGCAGGACCCGGCGCCGTCGCGCCAACGCGCCAGGTTGGTCCGTGCCGAATCGCGCAGCAGGAGGCTGTCGACGTCGGGCAGGATCAGGTCGTAGCCGGCCTCCAGCAGCGCGCCGACATCGCGCTCCGGCGTCGGGATCGCGCCCAGCAGCTTGCCCGCGGCTTTGGCCGCCGTCTCAACGGACGCGATCATCTCGGCGACCTCGGGATGATCGGGCTCGCCGAGGTGGCCCACGTTGGCCGAGAGGTCGAAGGGACCGATGAACAAAAGGTCGAGGCCCTCGACGGCGGCGATCGCCTCGGCCGCCTCGACGGCCGCGCGGCTCTCGATCTGGCAGATCACCAGCAGCGCCTCGTCGGCGATCTCGACGTAGCGCTTCCACTCGGCCCCAAAACCGGCCGCGCGCGCCACCGGCGCGGCCATGCCCCGCCGTCCTCGAGGGGGATAGCGGCAGGCCGCGACCGCCGCTTCGGCCTCGGCGGCACTGTCGACCGCGGGGATCATGACCCCCGCCAAGCCGAGATCGAGCACACGCTTGATCCAAACGGGATCGTTGGCCGGCACGCGCAGCAGCGGCGCCGCCGCGGTGGCCTGGATGGCTTGCAGCGCGACCAGGGCATCGGTCAGGCTGCCCGGGCCGTGCTCCAGGTCGATCAGCACGCAGTCGTAGCCGGCCTGGGCCACGATCTCGGCGCCCAGGGGGCTCACGAGCTCGAGCCAGCAGCCGAAAGCGCGCTCGCCCGAACGAAGCCGGGGTTTCAGGTCAAAGGTTCTGATCATTCGAGCCCTCTGCGTTTCGGTGCCACCGGCACCCGGGTCCGGCAGCGACTCTATCTGGCCAAGACCTTGCAGAAGGCGTCTTCGTCTTTGCGGCGCATGGAGGAGCAGAACGCGCGCGCTGCGTCGGGCGACGCATGCGGCCCGGCCATCACGCGAAAGAAGACGCCGCCCTTGCCCATATCGACCTTGGCGATCGCCACCTCGCGGCCGCCGAGCAGATCCGGGAACTGGGCCTGAGCCCGGCGCCAGGTCGCCATCGCCTCGTCCTGGCCCTTCTCCGAGGCGAGCCAGACGCGCACCCCGTCCTTGGCCGCCGGCTTGGACTGCGCCGGCAAGGCTGCGGTCTGCGTCGCGGCGGCCCCGTTCGCCTTGGCCGTCTCAGCCCCGGCGAGCGGTGCTGTCGCCTTCACCTTGGCGGCCTGCTGCGGGGCCGGGCTCACTGGCTGGGCGGAGCCGTCGACCTCGACGGTCGGCGGGTTGGAGACCGCCGCCGTCTGCGTCTTCGGCGCCGACACCGGCACCGCTGGTGCCTCGGCCGCCGCCGATGCGGCTGCCGTGGGTTGGGGTCCCGCCAATTGCGGTGTGATCGGCCGCGGCCTTGGGACCGGCACCTCGTCTCCGGCCGCGGCCGTCTCGCCGCCGGTCGGCACGAAGGCGACCATCTGGCCGTCGGTCGGGCCGGACGTCGTGGGCGCGCTGTCCGGCAGGTTGGTCTCGACTCGCGCCAGGCTTCGCGCCGGCGCGCTCTCCGCTGCCTGCCGAGCCGGCTCCTGTGCCGGCGCAGCGGTCTTCGCCGTAGCCTCTGGCGCCGGCTTGCTCGGCTCGGGGGCGGCCGCCTGCTGCGCCGTTGCCTGAACCGGAGCCTGCGCGCTGCCGTTCCTCTCCAGGCTCCCGTTCGGCGCGCTCGCCTGCAGCGACTTCGGCGTGATCGACGGCCGGCCCGGATCGTTGGACTGGACGCCCGCCGCTTCCAGAAGCTGGACCTGCATCTTGGCTTCCCGGTGGCCTTGGGCCGCGGCGAGCTTGTACCAGGTCAGAGCGACACCCTGGTCCTTTGGCAGCACCAGTCCCAGCCGGTTCATCTGGCCCATGGCGTATTGGGCGTCGCCAAGACCGGCGTCGGCCGCGCGGCGAAACCAACCCGCCGCTTCGCGCTCGTCCTTCGAGACGCCTTCGCCGCGAAAGAAGGCCAGACCGAGGTTATACTGGGCCATCGGATGGTTCTGCCGGGCCGCTTCGAGCCAAAGGCCGATCGCCTGCTCGACGTCGCGCGGCGCGCCGCGTCCTTGCGCGTACATCAAGGCCAAGTTGTTCTGCGCGGCGGCAACGCCCTGGGACGCGGCAGAGCGGTACCAGCGGGCCGCCTGGGCGAAGTCCTGGCGGATATCCCCGCCGCCGCGCTCGAACAGCTTGCCGAGGCTGTATTGCGCGATCGGGTCACCCTGGTCGGCGAGCGGCCGCCAAATCTGAAAGGCCTGGTCGTAGTTCTCTTTCTCGAAGGCCTTGAGGCCGTCTTCGTAAGACTGCGCGTACGCCGTCCCCGCTCCAGCCGAGGCCAGCATCACCAGGATCAGTATTCCCCGCCCGAGGCTCCTTAGCATCCCAGATCCCCTGCCCGTTCCTTCGCTTTGAGCCAGCGCGCACCATAAACGCCGCGATCACAGGCGGCAAGCGAGCGTGAGCGCGCGATTCGATATCTTCTCTTTCGTTCAAGGAGATGGCCGACCGCCCCGCATGGCACGCGCTGCGCCCGCCGGGACCGCTCGGGCACGAACGGCATTTCCGGAGTCGCGACCGGCTGGTTCGCTCGCCGCCTAGGAGGTCGTGTCAACGCGGACCGGGGAAAGCGATCGCAGCAGAATGAGCAGATCGAAGCGCAGCGACCAGTTGTCCATGTAATAGAGGTCATGCTCGACGCGCCGGCGCAGCTCGCCCAAGCGTTGGTACTCGCTCCGACAGCCATTGACCTGGGCCCAGCCGGTGATGCCGGGTTTGACCCCGAGCCGCCGTGCCCGGCCCGCGACCAGCTCCTCCAGCCGCCGCGCCTCGGGGTCGAGCCCGACGCCGAAAGGCCGGGGACCTACGAGCGACAGCTCGCCCTGCAAGACATTCAGAAGGATGGGAATCTCGTCCAACCCCGTCTCGCGCAGGATGCGGCCGACCCGGGTCTCGGCCTGACAGTCGCCCAGAGATCCGTCCTCGTTTGCGGGAGCCACGCGGCAGGTCCGGAACCGCCAAGCATCGCAGGGCGCATCGCTGAAGGCCTGACGGCGCTGGCGCTGCAGGATCGGGCCCGGCGATTCCAGCTTCAGGAGCAGGGCGATCAGCACAAGCAGCGGCGAGAAGAACAGCAGGGCCACGCCGGCGAGTAACAGGTCCTCGAGCCGCTTGATCCCCTGAGACCAGCCGGACGGCGCGCGGTCGAAGACCGTCAAGGCCGGCAGATCGGCGATCGTCTCGACATCGCGGTCATGGAAATTCAGACCGACCAGGTCAGGGCTCACGCGGACCGGGACCCCGGTGGCCGAGAAGGTCTCGATCAGGCGCATAATGCGCTCTTCGGCGCTCCAGGGCATGGCGAGGACCACCTCGTCGACCAGGCCCTTCTGGATCAAGCCGACCAGATCGCTCGTGCGCCCGAGCACGTTGATTCCGTCGATCGTCTCCGGGACCCGGCTCGCCCTGTCGTCGACGAAGCCGACGACCTGGCTGAAGGGCCAACCGTGCTGCCCGACATGCTTTGCCAAGCGCCGCCCCTGCGCGCCGGTGCCGACGATGACCATGCGGCTGGCAAAGCGCCCCTGGGCCGCGAGCCTGAGGATCTGGCCACGGACGGCGATCCGGCAGCCGACCAGTCCCAGCACGACGCTGCCGATCCATCCGGCCGCCCAATTGCGCGAGAAGGTCGCGGCCGAATCGAGCGCGATCGCCAGCAGGAGGAATACCGCAATGGTCGTGGCCAATGCCAGCAGCAGGCGATCGACCCGCATCTCGCCGGCCAGAACGTGCTTCCGCTCGTAGAGGCCCGCATGGTCGAAGACGAGCAGGGCCACCAAGGCCGCGATCAGGACCGGTCCCAAGAACGAGAGCTCAAGGCCGACGCCCCGTCCCGGCAGCGTCGCCAGATAGGAGACACAGCCGAAGAGCACGATCACCGCCAGATCGAGGGCCCGCATGAGGCGGACGATGGCACAGGCGGAAATCGGCTTGGCCAGCGGGGTCGGGCGGGATTGGAGGGTCTGTTCCGATGCAGTGAGCATCCATTCATCCTGAAATGGCGGTTCTCGCGATGATGGCTCGGCATCGCCGCGCCGAGCCAAAACCCCGGAAGGGGGCGGGCCTGACCTTCTCGCCGCCGCCTTGCCGCGTTCTGGCTCGCCAATACCTGGCGGCGGCGGCAAGCGGCGATCGCTATTCGGCCGGGGCCTCGCTACCGAGGGCCTTGCCGGGTCTGTGAGCTGTGGATCCTTCGAGGCATCTCCGAACGTCTCCAGCGACGAAACACTCAAATCACCGAACCCGCTCGCAAAGAGCGTCCCGGCCTTCATCCCCCCTGCCCGATGTAGCGCTAGAGTATTCAGGTGAGCGTGGACTGCATCTTCTCGTTGCAACCACGTCTTGTTAGGTTAATTTTTGAAAGGTTCTACTTAACACAGTAAACCCTTATCAAGGTTAGCCGGAATACTACACCACCTGATATCTTGAATCAACGCAATCGGGTGAAGGCCTATCTCGCCCGTGGGCAGCATAGACCGATGACCCGATGCGCGAACGAGGCCATGAAGCCCCGGCACGGAAGCAAGTGGGGACGCAAAAACGGGGGCTCGGCTGAGACGCCCGAGCCCCCGAAATGCCATCCTGGCATGCTGGACAATGCTGGTGTCAGGCGATCGTCACGGGGTCACGGACGAGATCGCCAGGGTGTTGTTCTGCAGCAAGTTGGTGCCGGCTGCCAGATTGACGCCGATATTACCTCCCGCCGCCAGGAGAACGTCATCGATCAGCTTCACCTCGTTGGCAGTATCGTTGTGCGAGGTGCTGTTGAAGGTGGTCTCCTGCAGGATCGCCGCCGTCGCCTCCGACAGCGTCGCCTCGCCGGTCACAGCCGCGATCGCCAGAGCGTTCTTCTGCTCGTTGAAGGCGCCGGTCGCGGCATTCAGACCGATGTTGCCGACTGCAGCCGCCAGAACGGCACCTGTGACCTGGGTGTTGTTGAACACCTCGGCGTCGGAGTCGCCCGTGAAGCTGTTGTTGATGCTCTTCTGAACCTTGAAGACCTCGGCGTCCGCGGAGCCAGCAGCCGCCAGACTGCCGATCGCCGACAACACCGCCACGTTCTCTTGAATGATGTTGTCACCGGACGCTGCGTTGAGCCCGATGTTGCCACCAACAGCCCCCACAGCTCCGCCGGCAAAGAGCACGATGTTGCTCAGGGTCGCATCGTCGCCCGTCACGTCGACGAAGTTGTCATCGATGATCTGCTTGTTGTCGACGGTCGAAAGCGCGGCCTCGGACACGTTGATGTTGCCGGTGATGTTGACGACACCGTTGTAGTCCATGTCCTTGCTGACATCGATGTCCTTGGCGATGTCGACATCAACGGTGTTGTCGACCTCGACGTCCACGTCTTCGTCGTAGGTCTTGTTCAGGCTCACGGTGCTGGTCACGGTCTGCGCGTAAGCCGGACCGGCGATCAGAGCGACCGCGGCGACCCCCGCCAGAGCCATCAGGCTGTGTCTCAGTTTCATGGTCTTAGGACCTCTCGAGTGTGGTTACTGTTGCCCAGCAGGACCGGATCCCGACTCTATGAACGGCCTGGCCCGTCCGACTTCCTGCGCAACATCAGGGATAGCAAGAGCCGTGCCAGGATGATAAATAATTGATTGTAATGCGATATTTCGATCAGATCGAAAATCCGAGCAAGCCGATCCTGTCCGTTCGTGTTACAGCCGGACACCGCTTGCGAACGAAATTCACGCGGCCGCATCCGAGCATCTAGCGGTCGCCAAGACGAAGGGCTCCGGCCAATTCGGCCGGAGCCCCTGAGTTCGTTCCGCTCGGCCGAGCCAGCGCCGCGGCGCCCGGCCCGAGCTAAGCTTCGATCCGTCTACTGCACGGACGAAATCGCCAGCGTGTTCTGCTGGAGATTGTTCGTGCCGGCCGTCAGATTGAGACCGATGTTGCCGGTGGCCGTGTTGGCAACGTTGCCTTGCAGGGTCACCGAGTTCGAGGTGTCGTTGTGATAGGTCTCGTTGAAGGTGCTCTGCTGCAGCACCGCGGCCGTGGCCTCCGACAGCGTCGCAGCGCCGGTCACGGCGGCGATAGCCAGGGCGTTCTTCTGCCCGTTATAGGCACCGGTCGCCGCGTTCAGGCCGAGGTTGCCGTCAGCCGTTGCGAGCACGTCGCCGAGGAGCTGCGTATTGTTGAAGACCTCGGCGTTCGTGCCGGTGTCCTCGAAGTCGTTGTTGACGCTCTTCTGCAGGCTGAAGGCCTCGGCATCGGCGGATCCGCCGGTGGTGGCGGTCCCGATCGCCGTCAGCACAGCGACGTTCTCCTGCAGCAGATTGTCACCGACCGCGACGTTCACGCCGATGTTGCCGGCCGCGCCGCCAAGCACGGTGCCGTCGATCAGAGCGGCGTTGTTGATCGTCCCGTCGCTGACGATGTCGACGAAGTTGTCATCGACGATCTGCTTGTTGTCGATCACCGACATGGCCGCTTCGGCCACGTTGATGTTGCCGGTGATGTTGACGACGCCGTTGTAGTCCAGGTCCTTGCTGACGTCGATGTCCTTGGCGATGTCGACGTCTACGGTGTTGTCGTAATCGACGTCGACGTCTTCGTCGTAGGTCTTGTTCAAAGTAACGGTGGTCGTGACGCCCTGCGCGAGCGCCGGACCGGCAATGAAAGCCACTGCCACGGCTCCAACGAGAGCCGATAGGCTGGGTCTCAGGCTCATAATCCAGACCTCCCAACTATCCCGAGCGTCACGCTTCAAAAACACAAATCGCGACGCTCAACGCATGACCTCCTGTCACGCGCGGCCTCGTCCCTCGCTATTCTACAAGCAAGCCACATGCCAAGGGGATAAGAGGTTGATGGCGCGTGCGAATTTAGAAATACGTCGCGCCTGAAATCTGCGGTTCTGTCCGCTGGCATTACAGCTTTTCGCGCCCGCTGCGTGAAGGCGAGGCCGGCCGCCGGCTTCTGGCCTTTCGCCCAGACTGTAACGAGGCCGTACAGAAACGTCGCGGCTTGCCCGTCTTTCGGAAAAGCGTGGATTTCTGCGGGATTTCGGGCTCGAGAGCCGGGGCCGCCGAGCGCCGCGGCGATGAGCGTGAGGTTTAGGGACCGGAGCCGGCCGCGAGGCTGAGCGCGAAGCGGTTGAAGGTGCTGTTCGAGACGCCGGCGACCTGATTGACTTGGACCACGCCGGAAGCGTCGCGGAACGCCCCGTCGTCGATGTGGGTGTGGCGCACGCCGTCGGGTTCGAAGTCCGCTGCCGGCTGGCCGTCCGTGCGGGTCTGGCTGAGCTCGGCCTCGGCGACGATCTCACCGTCGACGCCCAGAGCCATGGTCACCAGGTTGGCCTGTTGGTTGCTGAGGCCACTCGCCTGATTGACCGAGAGCAGACCCTGGACGTTGGCGAAGGCGTCATCGTCGATGATGGAAACCGCGTCGACCTCCAGCGTGTCCGGACTCGGCACTTCGGTGGCGCTGCTCTGCACGAAGGAAATGATGCCGATCGACGCGCCGGTATCGTTGATCACGACGGCGGCGCCGTTGAGCTGAAGGTTGGCGTCGCCCGCACTCTGATTGACGTGGGCGACGCCGCTGACGGCCTCGAGCGCGTTGTCGTCGATCACCGAGAAGGACGAGACCTCCTGCGCCGCGGCCGAGCCCGCGGCGAGGCTGGCAAGCAACGGCAGGGCAAAGGCGAGGGATCGCGGCTGGACGAGAATGGCTCTGTCCTCCAAAGAGTTAGCGAGCACCGACCGCGTTGCGAATGGTATCGCCGATGCCCGACGTGGCACGCCGGACCGTGCCGCCGACGCCGCTCACCTGGGACGAGATGCGCTTGCCGAGCCCCTGGAGAGCGGCGGTGGTCGCCGATCCGTTTCCGAGCCCGCCGCCGGCACCGTTCGTCAGGCTCGCCGCGGGGGTGGAGTTGCCCGTCAATGCAAGCAGGGGCGCGGACAGAGCGGTGTTGCCGACGATCGAGGCAGCCTCAACGTCGCTGATAACACCGCCGGTCGGTGCCGACCCCATGACGATTCCCGCGATCGGCCGGGTCGCCGAGATGTCGACCTCTGGGTTCGTCGTCACGGCGAAGGGCGGCGCGGGCACGCCCTGCCTCAGGGCCGAGCGGCGCGGCACCTTGCGCAAAATGATGATCTGTCCCCTCGGCTCGCCCGCCTCGGTCTGAGCAGATGCCCCGACCGGCGCGAAGACC
>JAKSDN010001124.1 GCA_022360075.1 Kiloniellales bacterium
CGCAACATCGACGGCTACAACGCCCGGATCGAGGAGGCGCAGCGCGCCGGCGAGGTGCTGACCCGGCGGGTCCAGACCGGCTTCGACCCCGACACCGGACAGCCGATCTACAAGGAGCAGCCCTTCGACCTGACGCCGCTGCCCTACATCGTCGTCGTGGTCGACGAGATGGCCGACCTGATGCTGGTGGCCGGCAAGGACATCGAGGCCGCGGTCCAACGCCTGGCCCAGATGGCGCGCGCCGCCGGCATCCACCTGATCATGGCGACCCAGCGGCCCTCGGTCGACGTCATCACCGGCACGATCAAGGCCAACTTCCCGACCCGTATCTCGTTCCACGTCACCTCGAAGATCGACAGCCGCACGATCCTGGGCGAGCCCGGCGCCGAGCAACTGCTGGGCCAGGGCGACATGCTCTACATGGGTCACGGCGGGCGCATCACCCGCGTGCACGGACCCTTGGTGACCGATCAGGAGGTCGAGGAGGTCGTGGCCTTCCTCAAGCGCCAGGGCCAGCCGGCCTACGTCGAGGCGATCACCGAGGACGACGAGCCGGTCTTCGATGCCGGCGGCGGCGGTAGCGGCGACGAGCTCTACGACCAGGCCCTCGCCGTGGTCTGCCAGCACCGCAAGGCCTCGACCAGCTTCGTCCAGCGCCAGCTCCAGATCGGCTACAACCGGGCGGCACGCATCATCGAGCGTATGGAGGCCGAGGGAATCGTCAGCGAGGCCAACCATGTCGGCAAACGCGAGGTCTTGATCGAGAGCCTGGCCGAGCGCTGATCTCGGCGCCGGGGATAGCCATCCGCCCCGGGACGTACCATATGATGGTCGAAACCGAGGTGCGATGGCATGAGAGTTGGTCAGAGACTAGCGTCCGTTGCCGCGGCCCTGGGCTTGGCGGTCGGGCTGGCCGGCTGGGCCGCCCCCGGCGCTGCCCAGAGCGACGATGCGAGCCTCGGCGAGGGCTTCCTCGCCGCGCCGGTCGACGACGACGGCCAGGTCCAGGAGGGCCGGCTTTCCCCGGACAGCATCGCCACGATCACGCGCCTCGAGGCCTATCTGAACCAGATTTCGACCGTGCGCGCGCGCTTCGTGCAGATCTCCACGAACGGCAATTTCGCCGAGGGCGATCTCTATCTCGAGCGGCCGGGCCGCGTGCGCTTCGAGTACGACGATCCGCACCCGGTGCTGCTGGTCTCCGACGGCAACCAGTTCCTCTACTACGACAAGGAACTGAAGAACGCGACTTTCATCCCGCTCGAAGACAGCCCGCTGTGGTTCCTGATCCGCGAGAAGGTCAGCCTGACCGATGCGGTCGAGATCACCCGGCTGATTGAAGAGAACGCGACGATCACGCTCACCGTGACCGGGGAAGGCACCGGCGATCTGGGCGACGTCACGCTGATCTTCGCCGACCGGCCGCTGGAGCTGAAGAAGTGGGTCGTCACCGACGCCGACGGTCTGTCGATCCAGGTCGCCCTGATTGCCCCGGAATTCTCCGTCGCCATCGACGAGGAGATCTTCGAGTACGACGACCTCGACGTCTACGGCTTCCGCAACCGGGAACGGGCGCCATAACGCAGTTGAGGCTGCGTTTAGTCGCTCCTCTTTCGTCCGTCATTGCGAGCCGGCGTTAGCCGGCGCGGCAATCCAGAGACACCGTCGCGGTGGCTGCGGGTTGGATTGCTTCGCTTCGCTCGCAATGACGACCTGTCGGGTTCGAGCAATCGGGCCAGCAAAGGACGGATCAGGAGGGCCTATCCGGTTCCGTCCGGTCGCGCCTTGCCGCCGGCCCAACGCCGAGGAAGGGTCGCAAGAGCAGGCTCGGTAAGCCCTGCTCGGCCTGCGCTTCGACGCCGATCTCGAGATCGGGGCGGCGCGCGGTGGCGCTGCGCGAGCCGAACAGCGGGTCCCAGAAGCTGAAGATCGTGCCGTAGTTCGAATCGGTGTCGCGCCGCACCGCGTGGTGATGGACCCAGTGGATCGAGGGCGTGATGATCACCCGTGCGAGGCGGCGCTCCAGGCCCGACGGCAGGGCCAGGTTCGAGTGGTGAAAGATCGCCGCGATCAGCACCAGAGCCTCGAACACCAGCACCGACGTGAAGGGCAAGGCAAAGAGCACAATGACCAGCGCCCGCGCCAAGGCCGAGAGCAGCACCTCGCCGAAATGGAACCGCAGCGCGCTGGTCGAATCCAGAAAGCGGTCGAGGTGATGCACCTCGTGGAAGCGCCAGAGCAGCGGCAGCTCGTGGTTGGCCCGGTGCCACCAGTAGATCAGGAAATCGAGTAGAAGGAGATCGAGCAGCAGGCCCGGCACGCCGCTCCACCAGTCCGGCCGCCAGCCGAGGTGGAACTGCGTCGCCCAGAGCGACAGCGGCAGCACGATCAGCGGCGAAAGGCCGACATTGACCAGCCAGAGCAAGAGGTTGCGCCCGACCCGGCGCCAAGCGCCGGCGCGGCCCACGACCGTCGGCGGCGAGGCTGCGGGTAGGAGTCGCTCGGCGGCGAAGAACAGCAGGAACCAGCCGAGGACGACGACGCCTTTCCAGGCCAACGCCTCGTCGAGGAGGTTTTCCATGTCCTTGGTATGGGACGCCCGGACAGCCGCGACAAGGCCGGGATAAGCGGAAAGAAGGCGCGCGGCGCCATCCCGACCGCGAAGGCTTGCGCTCGGTAGGGCAGGGCGGTTACCTAGGTGCCATGTCCGACGCAGCGCTCCAGCCCCTGATCGGCGTGCCGGCCGACGTCAAGCCGATCGAGGACAAACCTTTTCACGCCGTGGGCGACAAGTACGTCCGCGCGGTGCTGACGGCGAGCCACGGTCTGCCGCTGATCGTCCCGGCCTTCGGCGATCTCTACGACATACCGGCGCTGGTCGAGCGGCTCGACGGGCTGCTGCTGACCGGCAGTCCCTCGAACGTGCATCCCACGCATTACGACACCGCGCCGACGCCGGAGGCCGAGCCGCACGACCCGGAACGCGACGACACGACGCTGCCCCTGATCCGCGAGGCTCTGGCCCAGGCGGTGCCGCTTTTGGCTATCTGCCGCGGCTTTCAGGAGCTGAACGTCGCCCTGGGCGGCACCCTGCACGCCCGTGTGCACGAGTTGCCGGGCCGCGACGACCACCGGCGACCGCAACACGAGGATCCGGACGTGCAATACGGCCCGCGGCACAGCGTGGCCCTGACCCCTGGCGGCGCCTTCGCCCGGCTCGCCGGGGCGGAAGAGATTACGGTCAACTCGCTGCACTGGCAGGCGCTCGACCGCGTCGCCGACACGCTGACAGTCGAGGGCACGGCGCCGGACGGCACGATCGAGGCGGTAAGCGTCCACGGCGCGCGCGACTTCGCCCTCGGCGTGCAGTGGCATCCGGAGTACAAGGTCGGCGAAAATCCCTTCTCGGCCAAGCTCTTCGCCGCCTTCGGCAGCGCCGCGCGCAGCCGTGCGGCGGCGCGACGCGCCGGGCGACTGCCGCGCCGCGAGGTCGCCGCGCCGGTTACTTTCGTCGCCGGCTGAGCTGTCGCAAAAAATTCATACAAAACAACATTCTAAAGTCTTGCACGCTTTGCATGACTGGCATGCGGTGCTTTCCGGCGCCGTCTTCGACACAAGAGATTGCAACCGCGAGATCAAACCCTAGATTCATTCTATAAGCGCCGGCGCCGCAACGGAGGCCGGCGAGCTGGAAGCGGCGGCACGCCGCCAATTCCAACGACTCCGCGGAGAGTACAGGAACGCCCGGGCACCCCCCCGACCGGGCGTTCCGCCTTTTGGGGCACCCCCGAAGAAGCCATGTCAGCAGCAAGGGCAGCCGCTCTCGCGCATGGTTGCCTGCGTCACGCCGGCCAGCCTAGTTTAGCCGGCCGATGAGGGAGGGACCGGATGCCGTTGCGCCTTGCCACCTGGAACGTCAACTCAATCCGCCAAAGGGTCGAACATCTGAAGCGCTTCCTGACCGAAGAGGCGCCCGACGCGATCTGCCTGCAGGAAACCAAGGTCGAAGACGACCAGTTTCCAACCGCGGTCTTCGACGAGCTGGGCTACGCCCACCGCGTGATCCACGGCCAGAAGAGCTACAACGGCGTAGCCATCGCCTCGCGCCTGCCGTTCGAGGACCAGGGAACCCGCATCTGGTGCCGCAAGGACGACAAGCGGCACGCCTTCGTGCGGCTGCCCGGCGGCATCGAGCTGCACAACTTCTACGTCCCCTCGGGCGGCGACAAGCCGGATCCCGAGATCAACGACAAGTTCGACCACAAGCTGCGCTTCCTGCGCGCCATGGCGCGCTGGTGCCGCAGCGATGACGTGAAATCGCGCCGGCTGGTGCTGGTCGGCGACCTCAACGTCGCGCCCCTGGAGACCGACGTCTGGAACCACAAGCGCCTGGTCCGCAGCGTCGGCCACACGCCGGTCGAGTCCGACCTGATGCGCAAGCTCTGGAAGGCCGGCGGTCTGATCGACGTGCCGCGCCACTTCGTGCCGCCGAGCGAGCCGCTGTATAGCTGGTGGGGCTACCGCTTCCCCCAGGCCTTCCAGAAGGACTACGGCTGGCGCCTGGACCACGTCCTGGTGACCGAACCGCTGATGCCCGAGGTCGCGGGCATGCAAGTCGTCAAGCACACCCGCACTTGGGAAAAGCCCTCCGACCACGTGCCGGTCGTCGTCGACTTGGCGTGAGCGTTAGCCTGCTTGAGTTGGGCTTCGACAGGGCCGGTTGCTCAACACAGAGTGCACAGTGCAGACACAGAGGTCACAGAGATCCTCGTCTTGAGGACCGGGTAGAAATTCGGAATTCCGGCGATTGAATGAGTGGTACCGAGCTGCATTGACTCGAACCCATCCTTCAGCCGTCATTGCGAGCTGGCGTCAGCCAGCGTGGCAATCCAGAGCCACCGCGCAGGCATCAGACGCAGGAGCGCGCAACGCGCGGATCACAGCTTGCGATAAAGGAAATAGCGCCCGGGATTGACGCCGTCCGGCAGCGCCAGGTCTTCGGCGCCCGCGATCGCCATCGCCTGATCTCCGGCGACGATGGCGCCGGGCGCAAGCCAATCCGGCAAGTGCCGCGCGATGAAGGCCGCCGTCTCGGCGTCGCGCTCGGCATGGCCCGAGCCGATGTCGGCATGCACGAGGGCGACCTGGCCGGCGAAGCGGTCTTTGGCGTTGGGCAACGTCTCGTCGAAGCTGCCCAAGACCAAGTGATCGGCGTCCGGGGTGGAATCCGGATGCGCCGCCACTTGGCGGTCGAAGACGAAGATCTCGCGGCCGGGCAAGCGCTCGCGCAGATGATCGTAGGTGCGCCCGTTGCCGAGGCCGAGCTCGAGGACCACGCCCGGCACCGCTTCGATGAGCGCAGCGGCGCGGTCCAGGCAAGCCCGCTGGGCCTGCAGCCGGCGGATGACGCTGTCCAGGCGGCTCAAGGAAAGCGGCTCGGCGTGACGGCTTTCAGGCGGCGCCGTTGCCGGCGCGGGCTTCCCGCAGGGCGGCGGTCGTCTGCTCGAGACGGGTCGCCAAGACCCGCATCACCTCGACGGCCATCTCGGGGAAGTCGTTGACGAGCTGGAAGAAGAGATCCTTGGTCAGCTTCAGCGTGATGAGCTCGCCGCGCGCGGTCACGGTCGCGGTGCGCGGCACGTCGATCAGGATGGCGATGTCGCCAACGATGTCGTTGCGGCCGAGATTGGCCACCTTGAGCGGCCCGCCGGCGGTGTCGACGACGACGTCGGCTTCGCCTTCGAGGATCACGTAGGCCGAGTCGCCCTGCTCGCCCTGGCGCACGACCGCCTGCCCGTCGCGGTAGGTCATGCGCTCGCTGGCGAAGGCCATGAGCTTCAGTTTCGCCGGCTCGATGTTCGCGAACAGCGGTATGCGGCGCAGTATGTCGACTTCTTGATCCAGGGTCATGGCCTCTCTCCCTGTGACGGGTCGCTCATGCGTTGTTGACCAGGCGCGTGAAGGCGGTGTCGGGCTCGTTGAGCTCGGTGTAGGTGCCCTGCTCGACCAGCCGCCCGCTCTGCATGACCAGGACGCGGTCGAAGTGGCGGGCCGCGTCGGGCTGCTGCAGGGTCCAGATCAGGCCGTTGTCCCTGCGCGCCTCGAGGATGCGCTCGA
>JAKSDN010001530.1 GCA_022360075.1 Kiloniellales bacterium
CGACTTCCTGCACGACCGCGGCTATCGGATCTGCCTGGATGGCACCGCCCACCCGACGCTGCCGTTGATCGACCGGGAGAAGCTCGGCATCGATCTGGTCAAGCTGCGCTGGAGCGACGAGCTGGCCGATCACGTCGACGGCGCCCCCTCGGCGGCGCTGCGCGGCCTGGTCGAGCGGGTCTCGCCGGAACGCCTGGTCCTCTGCCGCTGCGATTCGCCGAGCGCGCTCAAGATCGGCCGCGACCTGGGCATCAGCCTCTACCAGGGCTATCACCTGGACCGGCTCCTGGCGCAGCCGGACCCCAAGGCCGAGGCCGAGCGCCTGGCCGCTGCGGCCGCCCGGCATCGCCGCGCCGCGCGCCAGCCGGGCACGGTCTGAGCGGAGCGGCCGCCGTCCCTGGCGCGTCGCACTCGGGCGTGCCATATCAAAGCCATGCTCCAGACCGCAAACGAGAGGCCGGCAATCGAGGTCGAGGCTCTCGCCAAGTCGTTCGACGGCGTGCCCGCCGTGCGCGGTGTCGGCTTCGCGGTCGCCCGGGGCGAGACCGTGGCGCTGCTCGGCGCCAACGGCGCCGGCAAGACCACGACGATCTCCATGCTGCTCGGCCTGCTGTTGCCGAGCGCCGGCCAGGCGCGGGTACTCGGGGCCGATATGGCACGCGAGCGCCATCGGGTGCTCGGCCGCATCAACCTTTCCTCGCCCTACGTCGACCTACCGCGCCGCCTGACCGTCGAGCAGAACCTGCTGTTCTTCGCCAACCTCTACGGCGTGCCGCGGCCGCGCGACCGGGTCGCGGCGCTGGCCGGCGAGCTTGAGCTGACCGCGCTGCTCAAGCGGCGCATGGGCAGCCTCTCCGCCGGCCAGAAGACCCGCGTCTCGCTCGCCAAGGCGCTGGTCAACGAGCCCGAAGTGCTGCTGCTCGACGAGCCCACCGCCTCGCTCGATCCGGACAGCGGCGACTGGGTGCGCAGCTTCCTCGAGGCCTATCGGGCGCGCAGCGGGGCGGCGATCCTGCTCGCCTCGCACAACATGGCCGAGGTCGAGCGGCTCTGCGACCGGGTCCTGATGATGCGCCAGGGCCGCATCGTCGACCAGGGCACGCCCGCAGCGCTGCTCAGCCGCTACGGCCGGCACAGCCTGGAAGAGGTCTTCCTCGACATCGCCCGCGAACGCCGGCGCGAAGAGGCGGCGGAGTGAGTGGGATGGCCTCCGTCAGAGCGCGTCCCCCTCACCGAGCCTCTCCCCCCTTGAGGGGGAGGGTTAGGGTGGGGGGCGTCCGCAAAGCGGACCGAAGAAACGAAGCAAACCTTCCGTCTCTATCAAGATCGACTCGATTCCAGGCTCGTCCGACCCGCCGTAAGAGATGTGTAAATGCGATAGTCATTGGGGAGAGAGGGACGCGCAGAGTTGGCGCGGCGCGAGCCGCGCCTTACTCGGAGTTGGGTGAGGCGGGTGTCACCGCTGTACGACGAGCGTTGTCAACGCCATGAACGCCGCCACCCGCCGCATCGGCGCCATGGTGCTGCGCCACGTCTACCTGCTGCGCACCTCCTGGCCGCGCATCTTCGAGTTGATGTACTGGCCGACGATCCAGATGGTGCTCTGGGGCTTCATCACGATCTTCCTGGCCGAGAACAGCGCCTATATCGCCCAGGCGACCGGCCTGCTGATCTCGGCCGTGCTGCTGTGGGACGTGCTGTTCCGCGGCCAGCTCGGCTTCAGCCTTTCGTTCCTGGAGGAGGTCTGGTCGCGCAACCTGGGCAACCTGGCGGTCAGTCCCCTGCGCACCGGCGAGTTCCTGGCGGCGCTGATGACCATGAGCCTGATCCGCACGCTGATCGGCGTGCTGCCGGCCGCGGCCCTGGCGATCGTGTTCTACGAGGTCTCGGTCTTCGAGATGGGCCTGCCGTTGCTCGCCTTCTTCATCAACCTGATCGTCATGGGCTGGTCGATCGGCATGATGGTCTGCGCGCTGATCCTGCGCGTCGGCCTGGGCGCGGAGAGCACGGCCTGGCTCGCCATCTTCCTGATCGCGCCGGTCAGCGCCATCTACTACCCGGTCTCGGTCCTACCCGAATGGCTCCAGGCCGTCGCCTGGTCCCTGCCGACCGCACCCACCTTCGAGGGCATGCGCGCCGTTCTGGTCGAAGGCGCCTTCCGTCCCGGCCTCCTGCTCCACGCCCTGCTGCTCAACGCCGTCTACCTGGTAGTCGGCGCGGCGCTGTTCCTGTTTTCCTTCCACGTCGCCCGCAAGCGCGGGCTGCTGCTGCAGGTGGGGGAGTAGCAACGCAAATGGGGATTTCTGGCGCGCAAAAGGCGAAAGGTGCCGAAGAATCCGTATCGTGCCGCTGCGGCGAACCCCGTCGTCATCGCGAGCCGGCGTGAGCCGGCGCGGCCAACCAGAGCCCCTGCGCGAACGGTAGCCGCTTGGATTGCTTCGCTTCGCTCGCAATGGCGAACGGTGCGGCGTCTCGAGTCACATTCGACGCTGCCTGGACTTAGGCCGCCTCCCAGACATCGAAGGCGATGCAGATGCGCGGCGCCTCGGCCTCGAAGGGGATGGTGCCGTGCCAGAAGAAGGCGGGGAAGAGGACCAGGCGGCCGGGCTGCGGCTGCACGGCGTGGGTGTGGCGCGAGGCTTGGAGCGGGAAGCTCTCCTCGAAACGGCCGAACTCGAGCCAGCCGGCCTTGTCGTCGGCGCCCTGGCCGAGGCCGGGCGGGACGGAGACATAGTAGACGCCGCTGACCCAGCTTTCGGCATGGATGTGCGGGATCTGGAAGCCCTGGGGCTCGAGCATCACGGCCCAGCCGGTGATCCGCAGGCTGACGGGTTTGTAGGCGGTGAAGGGATGGCCGGCGTCGTCGGGCAGCGACGCCAGATAGGCCTGCACGGCGTCGCCGAGCTGGTCCTTGAGCGACTCGAAGGGCTCGGCACCGTCGAACAGCTCGCCGGTCTGGCGCCCGCCGCGCGTCGCCTTGCCTTCCGGCTCGGCCCGCAGCGTCGGATGCGCGGCGATCGCTTCGGCAAGTTTGGCGTTGAAAGCCTCCTGGTCGGCGTAGCCGGGCGGCGGCGCCAGGCGCGATACCTGGACCAGGCGCTCGTAGTCGTAGAGCGCCCGCAGCTCGCCGTCGCGGCCGAGCTCGTTGAGCGCCGCCGCCTTGTCGGCAAGCGCGCTGCATTTGCGCGGATCGAGCCGGAGCGTCGCCTCGGCGGCCTCGAGGGCCGGCGCCGCCTCGCCGCGGCCGATCAGCGCGCGGGTAAGGTTGGACCAGGCCGTGGTGTAGTCCGGCCGTAGGGCGACAGCTCGCCGATAGGCCTCGGCCGCGGCGGCCGTATCGCCACCCATATGGTGGACCATGCCGATCTGATTGAAGGTCTGGGCGTCGCCGGGGTCGATCGCCACGGCCCGCTCGAAGCAGCCCAGGGACTCCTCGAGCCGCCCGAGCTGCCGCTCGACGATGCCCAGGTCCTTCCAGATCCCGGCGCTCCGCGGCGCGATCTCGAGCGCGCGGCGATAAGAGGCCGCAGCCTCTTCGCGGCGGAACTGCGCCTTCAAGGCATCGCCCAGGTCCTTGTGCAGCACGGCCTCGCCCGGCTGGATCGCCGTGGCCTGGCGGAAGCAAAGGACGGCCTGGTCGAGATCGCCGGTCGCCTGGTGCAGGCGGCCCAAGCCGTGGTGCGCCGGCACGAGATCCGGCTGCAGGGCGAGCGCCTGGCGATAGGAGGCCGTGGCATCGGCGATCCGGCCCAGGCTGGCTTGCGCCATGGCGAGATCGAGAACGCAAGCCGGATTGCCGGGATCGAGCCGCGTTGCCGCGCCGAGCAGCTCGACGGCGCGCGCCGGATCGTTCGCTTCGAGCGCCAAAGCGCCGAGCAGATGCAGGGCCTGCGCGTTGTCGGGATCCTGGCTCAGCACCGCTTCGCAGGCCGCCTTCGCCTCGGCCGGTCGGCCGGCGCGCAGCTCTTCGACGGCGCGCCGCAGCGTCTCCGAAGCGGTGCCGGTGGCGCGTCCCGGAAAATCGTCGCTCATCGTCATGACTCGGCCCTCCCCGACACGCCTGCCTCCTCGAAGCTCGCCATGCCGCTGAGACAGGCGCAGGCGGCCTGCAACAGCGAGATCGCCAGTGCCGCGCCGGAAGCCTCGCCGAGGCGCATGTCCAGGTCGAGCAGCGGGCGCTTGCCGAGCGTCTCGAGCAGCCGGCTATGGCCGGGCTCGACCGAGCGGTGCGCGACCTGGCAGTGGTCGAGGGCGTGACGGTCCGCTACCTGCAGCACGGCCGCCGCCGCGGTGCAGGCGTAGCCGTCGAGCAGCACGGGCACCCGCGCCAGGCGCGCGGCCAGGATCGCGCCGACGATCGCCGCCAGCTCCCGGCCGCCGAGGCAACGCAGGACCTCGAAGGAATCGGTCATGGCGCTGCGATGGCACTCCACCGCCTCGCCGACCACGGCGGCCTTGCGCGCCAGGCCCGCGTCGTCGAGGCCGGTGCCGCGCCCGATCCAGTCCTCCGGCCGGCCGCCATAGAGCGCGTGGCAGAGCGCGGCGGCGCTGGTGGTGTTGCCGATGCCCATCTCGCCCAGGGCGTAGACGTCATAGCCCGGCTCGATCGCCATCATGCCGTAGGCCATGGCGCTCACGCAGGAGTCCTCGTCCATGGCCGGCGCCCGGCTGAAGTCCTCGGTCGGCTGGTCGAGCGCCAGCTCGTAGACCCGCAGCTCGGCCTCGGCCAGCGCCGAGAGCTGATTTACCGCGGCCCCGCCGTCGATGAAATTGCGCACCATCTGTTCGGTGACTTCGGCCGGATAGGCCGAGACGCCGCGTGCCACGACGCCGTGGTTGCCGGCGAAGACGGCGACGTGCGGCCGCTCCATGATCGGCTGGGGACGGCCCTGCCAGCAGGCGAGCCACTCGGCGAGCTCCTCGATCCGGCCCAGCGATCCCATGGGCTTGGTCAGAACCGCCTGGCGCTCGGCCGCCGCGCCCCCGGCCTCGAGATCCGGTCCCGGCAGCTCGGGCAGCAGCGCGCGCACCTCGTCGAGAGTCGAGATACCCTGCGGATCGGCGTCGCTCACGCTCTTCCCCTTCCCGATTCGGTCCCCGGCCGACGGCGGCGCACTATGGGGCCGCGCAGCGGCGCGGTCCAGCCCGGCGCGGCGCCATGCCATGGCCGCGACGGACGAACTGGCCTATAAACCGCCCGGCCCCGAGAGCGAGGCGAGGGCAGCGATGCCAAACGATTGGTCCTGGAGTGCCTGGCGCGCCGATATCGGCTGCGCGGCCGCGCTGCTGAGCCGTCTTCCCGTGCCGGCGCAGGTGCCCGAGCGGGCCGACTGGGCGCGCGCGACCCGGGCCTTCCCGCTGGTCGGCGCCGGCATCGGTTTAATCGGCGGCGCGGCCTTTTGGTTCGTCGACTCGATGGGCTTGCCGCCCTTGATCGCCGGCCTGATCGCCGTGGGCGTGACGATCTGGGCCAGTGGCGCGCTGCACGAAGACGGCCTCGCCGACGTCGCGGACGGCTTCGGCGGCGGACGGGACCGCGGCCACAAGCTCGCGATCATGCGCGATTCGCGGATCGGCGCCTATGGCGTGCTGGCGCTCGTCCTTTCGGTCGGCCTGCGCGTGGCCGCGCTGGCAAGCCTGGCCGAGCCGCCGCTCGTGGTCACAGCCCTGGTCGCCGCCCACGCCGTGGCGCGCGCGCCGCTCGCCGCGGTCATGGCCCTGACACCGCTCGCCCGGCCCGACGGGCTGGCGGCCTCGACCGGCAAGCCCGGGCTCGGCCAGGCGCTGACCGCCCTGATCCTCGGGTTGCTGGTCGCCCTCTTCGTCCTGGGACCGGCCGAGGGCTTCACCGTCTGGCTCGTCGCCGGCCTCGCCGCGGTCATCCTTCTGTCGCTTGCCCGCGGCCAGATCGGCGGCTATACGGGCGATGTGTTAGGCTCAATCGAACAAGCCGGCGAGGCCGCCGCCCTGCTCTGCCTGGTGGCCTTGCGATGATCCTGCCATGACGACGGTCACGCGCTGGTGGTGGATCCGCCATGCGCCGGTGAATTCCGGCGGGCGCATCTACGGCAACTGCGACGTGCCGGCCGATTGTTCGGACCGCGCCATGTTCCGGCGCGTCGCCGCGTGGCTGCCGCGCGAGGCAGTCTGGATCGCCAGCCATCTGCAGCGCACGCACCAGACCGTCGCCGCGATCCGCGCGGAGCCGCCACACGACGAGGCCGGCCCGGGGCCATCCGATGCGAATGCCCTCCTCGCCGACCCTGAATTGGCCGAGCAGAACCTGGGCGACTGGCAGGGCCTGACCTACGATGAGCTTGAGCGGCAGCGCGGCGACGCCTTGAGCCCCTTCTGGATCGCCCCGGCCGATCACGCACCGCCGGGCGGCGAGAGCTTCGTCCAGCTTATGGCGCGCGTCAGCGAGGCGGTCTGGCGCCATCAGGAGGCCAACGTCGGGCGCGACATCGTCGCCGTCACCCACGGCGGCACCATCCGCGCAGCCTTGGGCCTGGCCCTCGGCCTGCCGCCCGAGGGTGCGCTCGCCTTTTCGATCGACAACTGCTCGCTGACGCGGATCGACCACATCGCGGCGGCAGGCGACGGCGCGGGCGCCTGGCGCGTCTCCCACGTCAATCTCTCGCCGCGGCATCACCACTGACCTCCTCACCGGGAAACGCACGACTCTTGTGACAGCGCGTCAGAGGGCTGGGCAGCGAGTCGCGCCATGGTACAATTCGGAGTCGGCCCGAGTCGCGCCCTGCGAAGGCGCGGCCGCGTCGCGGGGAAATCTTCGGACCGTCTTGCGTATCACAGTGGAAACAGGAGTAAGCCCGATGACTTCACGCGCTGTGTCCGTTGTCTTGCGAGAGCGCCGAGCGCGAGGCTGGCTGATGGCGCTGACCTTTGCCGCCTTCGCCTTCTGCCTCGGTACGGCGAAACCCGCGACCGCCCTGACCCCGCCCGAGGAGATGGTCGAGAAGTCGCGTCTGACGCTGCAGAAACTGATCGGGCATCCCGACGTTCAGGAGCTCAAGCGCTACCTCGCCGAGGCCAAGGGCGTGTTCATCGTGCCCTCGCTGATCAAGGGCGCCTTCATCGTCGGTGCCGAGGGCGGCTCGGGCGTGCTCCTGGTCAAGGGCGCGGACGGCACCTGGTCGTCGCCCGCCTTCTTCACCCTGGCGGCCGGCAGCATCGGGCTGCAGATCGGCGGCCAGGCCTCGGAAGTGGTCTTCACCCTGATGAACTGGGGCGCGGTCGATGCCGTTCTCGATGCCAACGCCAAGCTCGGCGGCGATCTGAGCATCGCGGTCGGGCCGATCGGCAAGGGCGTGGAAGCCTCGACCACCGTGAACTTCGACGAGGACATCTACGCCTTCTCGACGGCCGTCGGCGCCTTTGCCGGTGGCGCGCTGGAAGGCGCGGCCTTCATCGAGCGGACCTCCTGGAACGACCAGTATTACGACTCCTTCGCGCCGTCGCGCGCCGTCGTGATCGACCGCAAGTTCTACAACGGCCACGCCGATCCGCTGCGCAGCCTCCTGCCCTGAGCGCACGAGCGGCCGCAGCCGGCCGTCAAAGACCGAGACGGACCAGCAGAACGAGCGCCACGAGCGCCGCGTTGAGCAGGCACGCCGCCACGAATAGGCGGCGCGCCCGTTCGCTTAGCGCCTCGTCGGGTGCCGCGAAGTCTTCCGGCCGCGCGGCGACGAGGCCCAGCGCCGCCGTCATCGCGGCGCGCGGCCAGGCGAGGCTGCCCGGCAGGCGCCGAAACGCCGGGCCGGGTCGGGCGGCCGGCAGGAACAGCGCCGCGGCGGCGAGCAACAGCCCGGCCAGCCGATCGGGGACGAAAGTCAGCACGCGATCCAGAGACACCAAGGGCCGGGCGAAGACGCCCGAATCGCTGGCCGAACGGCCGCGCCCCAAACGCATGGCCGCGACGTTCACCGCCTGCTGCACGAAGATCCCCGGCAGGCCCAGCAGCAGGTACCAGAAGACCGGCGCCACGACGCCCTCGGCATAGCGATCGGCCAAGGCCGGCACGGTGGCGGCCCGGATCGCTTGCACATCCAGCCGCTCGAGCCGGGACTCGGCGAGGCGGCCCATGGCCAGCAGCCGCAGCGCCTCGCGGGCCCGCACGAGGCTGCCGCCCGCCAGCGCGCTTTCGACCCCTCGCGCCCGCTGCCAGCTTTCGCGCTGCCCGATCAGGATGACGAGCAACAGCACCTCGATCACCCAGGCGAAGGGATAAAAGCGCGTGACCGCCATCAACAAACCGCCGGCCGCGGCCGCGGCCAGGAGCGTTCCACAGGCGACCAGGAGCCCGCGGACCCTGAGGACCGACGCGCCGCGCGCCGCGCGGTTCAGACGGCGCTCCAGAGCGCCGACCAGACGGGAGAGAAAGGCGCGTGGGTGCGGCACGCGGCCGGCCAAGAGCGTGCGGCTGCCGAGATAGGCCTCGACAGCCAGCGCGATCAGCAGAAGGAACAGCGGATCGGCGAAACCGAAGCTGCCGGGCTGCGGCGTCCAGGACATGGGCAGCAGTCTTCGCCGCTCCCGACAGCCGCGTCAATTGCGGTGCGCCGACGCGGGCAGCGGACTCGACCGCCGGACCGATCGGCGCCATATCTCGGGGGCCATGTTCGATTGGTTGAGCCCGACGCTGCTGGCCGCCTTCACCACCGCGATCCTGGTGGGCGGCATGGTCTATTTCGCGGTCGTCTTCGCGCCGCTCGTCTTCCGGCACCTGCCGAGCGACCGGGCCGGCGCCTTCATCCGCAAGGTCTTCCCGGTCTACTATCTGACCGGTCTGGTGCTGTCGGCGCTCGCCGGCTTCGTCGCGATCTGGCGGCGGCCGACCGAAGGCGCGATCCTCCTGCTCGTCGCGGCCGGCTTCGCCTACAGCCGGCAGATCCTGATGCCGCAGATCAACGCCCTGCGCGATCGCGAGGCCACGGGCGACAGCGAGGCCGGCTGGCGCTTTCGGCGCCTGCACCGCTTCTCGGTGCTGATCAACATGCTGCAACTCCTGGCCGCCTCGATCGTGCTGTTCGGCCTCATGCTGGCGGCCTGAACCAGACGTGCAGCGTCTGGCGTCGTGAAGATCGTCGCCCCATATGACCTGGAGACCAGTGAGCGAAGGGACCGATCCATGACCACGACCCGCTCCCTCCTGATCTTCGGCCTGGGCCTTCTGGTCCTGGCGCTCGGCGCCGGCGCCTGGTTTCTTACCGGCAGCGGGCCGCGCGGCGTGGCGACCAGCGGCAGCGTGGTCACGTCGGGCCAAGCCAAGGTCGGCGGCCCCTTCGCGCTGATCGACCAGCACGGCGAGTCGCGCAGCGATGCCGACTTTCGCGGCCGCCACATGCTGATCTACTTCGGCTTCACCTTCTGCCCGGACATCTGCCCGACCTCGCTGATGGCCATGACCCGCGCGCTCGATCAGCTGGAGGAAAGCGCGCCGGCACTCGCCGAACGGATCGTGC
The DNA here is from genome assembly GCA_022360075.1 of Kiloniellales bacterium. The sequence continues at coordinate 9,483 of JAKSDN010001530.1, forward strand.
CGATCTTCATCACCGTCGACCCCGAACGCGACACGGTCGAGGCCAACAGGCTCTATGCCGAGCACTTCCACCCGCGTCTGGTCGCGCTGACTGGCAGCGAGGCCCAAATCGCAAGTGCCGCCAAGGCCTATCGGGTCTACTACCGCAAGGCCGAGTCGAGCTCGGCCAGCGACTACCTGGTCGACCATTCCAGCTTCGTCTACCTGATGGACGGCGACGGCAACTACGTCACCCACTTCGCCCACAACGCCTCGGCCGAGGAGATGGCGGAGAAGCTTGTGGGTTACGTCGGTAGCTAGAGCAGCTCAGGCGACGAGGCTTTCCTTCATCCGGCGTACGGCCTCCGGCGGCGCGTCGAGTTCCTTCATCAGGCGAAAGAGCTCGTCGTTGAGGCGGTCGAGGACGGCCCGGTCGTCGATCGGCCTGGTCTGCCCGGGGTCGGTCTCCAGGTCGTAGAGCACCGTGTTGGTGTCTTCCATCTTTTCCGGGAAGTGGAAGGAGTGGGTCTTGCTATCGGCCTTCGACTTGTGCGCCACGCGCAGCAGGGGAACGCCCTTGGTGAAGTCGAAGGGCGGCACCAGGCTGGCGCTCTTCAGCTCCTCGACCGTGAACATCTTGGTCATGTGCATCGGCATCAGCGTGTACTGGAAGAGCTCCTGGTTCAGCATGTCCTTTGGATAGCAGAAGTAGCTGTAGCGCCCGTCGACCACGTTGATCCCGCCGCCCCAATAACCGAACAGCCCGGCCG
>JAKSDN010000589.1 GCA_022360075.1 Kiloniellales bacterium
CGCCGCCCTCGAGCCTGTCGTTGCCGCCGCGCGCCTCGTCGAACAAGCTTAAGCCGGCATCGCCGAACAGTGTGTCGCTGCTGTCGCCGCCCTCGAGCGTGTCGCCGCCGCCGGTGGAGCCTGTAAACAGATTGCCGCCAACTTCGCCGAACAGAGTGTCGCCGCCGTCGCCACCCTTGAGTGTGTCGTCGCCGCCGCGCACCTGATCGTACAAGCTTGAGCCGGCATCGCCGAACAGTGTGTCGCCGCCAATGCCGCCCTCGAGTCTGTCGTTGCCGCCGCGCGCCTCGTCGAACAAGCCGAAGCCGGCATCGCCGAACAGGGTATCGCGGCCAGCGCCGCCCTCGAGCGTGTCGTTGCCGCCGCGCGCCTCGTCGTATAGCCCGGAGCCGGCGTCGCCGTACAGGACGTCATTGCCGCCATCGCCCTCGAGCGTATCGTCGCCGCCGCGCGCGCCGCCGCCGCGTCCGCCCTGACCGCCGCTGCCGCCCGGACCGCCGGCGGCCGGCGGACGGCCGTCTGCCGGCCCGTTGTTGCCGTCGCTGCCGGAGATGCCCGGCACACCGTTTTGACCGCCACGAATGTCGAAGCCGGCATCGCCGAATAGCGTGTCGTCCTGATCGCCGCCGCGCAGCAGGTCGTTGCCGCCGTGAATCTCACCACCGATGCCGCCGTCGCCGCCGTTGCCGCCGCGACCGCCGTCGCCGCCGGGTCCGTCCGGCCGGCCCTCGCTGCCGTCGCTGCTCGCCCCGCCGGTGCCGCCGTTGCCGCCTTGCCCGCCGTTGCCACCGGTCCCGCCGATCAGCGAGCCCGTGACATCGCCGTACAGCCGGTCTCGGCCCGCGCCGCCCTCGAGCGTATCGCCGTCGCTGGCCAGTTCCGCGCCGTTCGCGCTGTCCGCGCCGGGAGTCCCCGGCGTGCCATCGACGTCGTTGAAGTGGCCGCCTCGGCCGCCCGGGCTTCCCGGTCCGCCTTCGCCGCCGCTGCCGGCCTCCAGATCGCCGTCGATATCGCCGATCAGACGATCGCCCTGGTTGTTGCCGAACAGTCGATCCTGGCCATTGCCGCCAATCAGCGTCGTCGCGATGTCCGGGTCGGCGAACAGGAACTCATCGCCGCCGTTGCCCGGGCCGCTGCCGGTGGTGCCGTCGACCGGGCCGGCATCGCTGGGGAAGCGGTCGAGCAGAAGGGTCACCGTCGCGCTCGCCGACTGTCCGGACCCGTTGGTGACCGTGTAGCTGAAGCTGTTGGTGTCGCCGTTGGCGGCGCCGGCGTCGAAGGGCCGGATCGTGATCAGATCTCCGGCGAGGACGGCATTGGATCCCGAGCCGGCTGTGATGATGCCGCCCGGCAGGGAGGCGTTGGCCAGCAGGTCCGCCGTCCGAACGACGATCTCGTTGTCCGAGTTGGTCAGGAAGGTCTCGCCGAGCAGCACGACCATGACCTCGATCGTGGTGCTGGCGCTTTGGTTGCGCACCGCGGCGCTGGCGCCGCCTTCCTCGCTCGTCGCGGTGAGCGTGGCCTCGAAGGTGCCGGTGAAGCCGACGGGCGAGGTCAGCCGCAGGTCGATGCCGCTATCCGCCGTGTCGAGCGTTACCAGCTTGCCGCCCTGGAACGTGGTGCCGGCATCGCCATCGCTGAACTGGCTCAGATCGATGCTGATCACGCCGTCCTCGGTGCCGTCGGCATCGTCCGCGACGACCACGCGTCCGCCGCCGCTGCCGATGAAGCTCACGCTCGAGCCTGCCGGAACGCCGGAGATCTCGAGCGTCTTGAGCCCTTCCGAGCCGTCGCTGTCGGGCGTCGAGATCTTGGCGTCGAGCTCCGCCGGGTCCGAGCTATCGCCTGCCACGACCGACTCGACGACGTCCTCGAATACCGGCTTGTCGGCGACGGCATTCACGGTGAGCGTGAAGTCCTGGCTTAGGGTCTGGCTCGCCACCGCGACCTGGTCCGGGTCGCCCGTGTCGCCCTCGCTCGGGTTGGTCTCGGTCGCCGTCGCCGTGACCGTCAGCGCGAAGGCGCCGTCCAGATGCTGTGGCAGGCGGACGGCGAAGTCGGAGAGGTCGAGCGACTGCACCCGGTCGGCCGGGTTGAAGGTCAGGGTGATGCCGGTGGCACCGACCGCCACCTCGACGGTCACTGTCTGGTTGACGCCGCCGAAGAGCGTCGCCTCGATCTGGATCGGGCCGTCGACCAGATCCGTGCCCTTGAAGGCGAAGACGCCACCGGCGGCCACGGCCTCGGCCGAGGCGAGGGTGACCTGGGTCAGGCTCTCCGAGCCGTCGCCGTCGACCACCGCGGGCGCGGCGTTGATCGCAAAGAGCGGCGTGCCATCGGTGAACATGCCGCCGCCGCTGTCGCTGGCGTTGTCCTCCCTGAAGATGGCGCCGCCGAGAGTGATCGAAGGTTTATCGGCGACGGCCTTGGCGTTCACCATAAGCGTGGCGGTCTGGTAGGCGTGGGGCGTGGCGACCTGGCTGTCGTCGAGCGTGCCGCTACCCTCGGAGGGATTGGTCTCGGTGGTGCGCACTTCGAAGGTGATAGTGAAGTCCTGGTCGTCGTGCTGCCGGACCTTCCAGGAGAAGTCGGAGAGGTCGATGGTCTGCACGCGCAAGGCCGGGTCGATCTCGAAGACTGCCTGGCCGGTCGCGGCATCGTAGGTGACGGCGACGGTGATGACGGCCGGGGTGGGCGGCGCACCGTCGGCGAGGATGTGGGTGACCGTGATGTCGATCGCGTTGGCGCCGTCGGCGAGGAAGGCGCCGTCGCCGTTGAGGTCGAGCATGAAGCCGGGCGGCGGGGTGTCGAGGGAGACCTGGAGGCGGGTGATGGACTCCGAGCCGTCTGTGTCGGTGACTGAAACGGCGATATCGGCGCTCTGGGTACGCGCGGCTTCGTCGGCGCCGTCGAGGAACATACCGCCGACGTCCTGGGCTCTGTCCTCCAGCATCATCTGGGAGAACATGTCGCCGGGCGTGTTGTCGGCGCCGGCGAGCTGGATCGAAAGCTCGTAGTCGCCGCCGTTGCCGCCAGCGCCACCGGTGAAGCCGTTATTGAGGTTGCCGCCGATCGGCGCGTTGCCGGGCTGAGTGACGGCGACGAAGTAGCTGCCGGCGGTCAGCAGGAGGCTCAGCTCCGGATCGAGGCCGGCCCCGCCGTTGTCGTCGCTGTCGAGCAGATTGCCGGCGGCGTCGAAGACGAAGATCTGCAAGTCGGCGCCGCTGATGCGGCCATTCTCGTTGCCGGCTGCGCCGTTATCGCCGAAGTCGATATCGAGCTTGTAGGTGCCGGTCTGGGCGATCTCGAAGCTGTAGACGTCTACGTCGTTGGCATCATCGATGCTAGCCCAGCCGTCGACGGTGAGCACGGGCCTGGGATTGTCGGCCGTGGGCGCGGGGAGGGCGCCGAGGCTCTCGGCTGTGGCGGCGCCATCGTTGGCGCCGGCGTCGCCGCGGCCCTCCATCTCCTGCTGGATCGGGTTCCTCTCGACGCCGCTCGGGTGATCGGCGGCGCTCAAGTCGTCGAGGGTGATCCGTGCCGGATCGGCGACGGCCTTGACGACGACCGGCAGGGCGATGGTCACGGTCAGGACGCCGGCGCCGGGGTTGGTGGGCTCGAAGGTCTGCGCGCGCAGGGTCAGCGTGAAATCGGCATCGTCGTCGGCGAACGGCGGCATGATCGAGAGGGTCGGCAGCTCGCTCGGCGTGGTGGGGAAGCTGCCGGGTCCGGGCCCGGCGGTGAAGAGGAGGTTGCCGGCGGCGTCGAGGATCTGGGCGCCGGCTGGGATGTCGTCGATGAAGACGGCCAGCGTTTCGCCGAGGCCCTCGATGTCGTTCTGGGTGACCAGGGCGCCGAGCGCGATAGCCTTGTCCTCGAGGCCGCTCGCGGCGCCGGGCGTAAAGCCCGCGGGCTGCGGCACCGGGCTGCTTGTCAGCAACAGCGGGAGGTTCGGGTCTGTCGCGGGACCGCCGAAGGCGCCCGTGTTGCCGATCGGCAGGAGAATGCCGCCGGCATTGAAGCCGAAGATGTTGCCGAAGCCGTCGTCGAAGAAGGCATTGGCCGCAAGAAGGGAGCTGCCGCCTCGAGGCGCGCCGTCACCGCCGCCGTCGCCCGCCGCCGGTGCGACCACGCTTTCCGGCGAGTTGATCACCGACGTGCCGTCCGCGTCCACGATACCGCCACTCGTGTCCAGATCGCCGAGCACCGTCAGAAAGCCCTGGAACTTGATCGCGGTGCCGTCCGGCAGGGTGACGATCAGGTCTTGACCATCGATCTGGGTCTGGAACGTGCTGGGATCGATCACCGGCCCGACAGTGCCGGCGGCGTCCACGTCGCGGATCTGGAAGATCACGCCGCTGTCTGGCGGCACGACGACGGTGTCGCCGTTCTGGACGATCTGGCTCGTGCCGGGAGGGGTGGTCGTCACTTGAGCGGTCATGGCGCGCGCATCTCCAGCCTTCGGCGTCGGCTTCATCTGTTTGTGGGGCGTGAATGCCCCGGCTTTACTCAGATTTACAAACCGCGCCGGGCACAAATCCTCAGGAGATCTGCAGCCATTACGCTAAATTTCTTGACTTATCTCTCCCCCAAAACCAATTTTGCCAACCCGTTCGTGCCGGCAAGTTCGATTTATTAACCGTGCTTGCCGATTTCTTAAGTTCCTCGAATTTAGGCGCATTCGTGGGGCGAATGCAAGCCCAAATATTTAATATGATTAAGGTTAATCCTTTTAACCAAAATAAAAATGGTCACATGAAATAAAATTTTCGAGATAAAGTGGCCTTACTTTGAATAAAGTTCACCCATATGATTCCGTTTGGAGGGAAAATTTACTGGGGAGTGGAGCTGGGCGTCATTCCAGCGCCGCTTGCGCCTCGAACCAGGCTTCTTCCGCCCGGGCGATGGCGGCCTTGAGCTCGCCGTGCCGGACCTGCAGGCCCATGAGCACCGCGGTCGGGCCGTTGTAGACCTCGGGGTCGGCCAAGCGCGTTTCGAGCTTGGTCATCTCGC
>JAKSDN010000754.1 GCA_022360075.1 Kiloniellales bacterium
CTCGACGCCAAGGCGGTCAGCGTGATCCAGTACGACACGAACCGCGTCGGCGGCATCACCGCCGCGCACAAGATCAACGCCCTCGCCGAGGCCTATCAGGTCCCGGTCATCCCGCACGCTGGCCAGATGCACAACTACCATCTGACCATGTCGAACCTGAACTGCCCGATCTCGGAGTTCTTCCCGGTCCACGACGTCGAGATCGGCAACGAACTGTTCTACTACATCTTCAAGGGCGATCCGCAGCCACAGGACGGCTTCATCGATCTCGACGACGACCTGCCGGGGCTGGGTTTGGAGATCGCCGAAGAGCACAAGGCCGATTTCGCGGTCATCGAATAGGGGGACGGGCGATGCGCCTCATCCAATTCAACGACGAGACGGACGCGCGCCGCCTCGGCATGCCGAGCGACGACGGTGCGAGAATCCAGATGGTCGAGGGTATCCCGACGCTTTACGCGGCGGCTCAGGCATCGCTCGATACGGGGCAGGGGCTCGAGGCGCTGATCGAGAGCAAGCTCGGCGAACGGACGCTGGACTATCAAGCCCTGGTCGATGGCGGCCGCCTGCTGCCGCCGCTGGATCATCCCGACCCGGCGCACTGCCTGGTCACCGGAACCGGCCTCACGCACTTGGGCAGCGCGGACGCACGCGACGCCATGCACAAGAAGGCGGCGGCGGAAGGCGAGGAGTCGCTGTCGGATTCGATGCGCATGTTCAAGTGGGGCCTCGAGGGCGGCAAGCCGCCGGCGGGCGAGGTCGGCGTGCAGCCCGAGTGGTTCTACAAGGGCGACGGCAGCTGCCTTGCCGCGCCGGAAGCCTCCCTCGCCATGCCGGCCTTCGCCGACGACGGCGGCGAGGAGCCCGAGCTGGTCGGGCTCTATTTCATCGCGCCGGACGGCGGCGTCTGCCGGCTCGGCTTCGCCATCGGCAACGAGTTCTCCGATCATGTCATGGAGCGCAAGAACTACCTTTACCTGGCGCACTCCAAGCTACGCGCCTGCGCCTTCGGACCCGAAATCCGCCTCGGCGCGGCGCCCGCCGACGTCAAAGGCGTCTCGGCGATCCTGCGCGACGGCGAGCGGATCTGGGAGAAGCCTTTCGTGACCGGCGAGGCCCATATGTCCCACAGCCTGGCGAACCTCGAATGGCACCACTTCAAGTACGCTTTGCATCGACGGCCGGGCGACGTTCACGTCCACTTCTTCGGTGCGGTGACGCTCAGCTTCTCGGACGGAATCGCGACCGAGCCCGGCGACATCTTCGCGATCGAGGCGGAAGGCTTCGGCCGACCGCTGCGGAACACGCTGGCGCGGGAGGAAGCTGCAGGGGTTGAAGTTCGGGCGCTGTAAGGGTGGCAGTCAGCCGAGCTGACTTGCAACCGTCAGAACTTGGTCTCTCAACCTCAGACCTTCTAAACCTTGAGGTTCCGGACCTGTAGGCAGCGCTGCAAGTCCATCGTGCGTCCTTCGAGACGCCCGCTATCGCGGGCTCCTCAGAGCTTGTGAAAAAATGGACGTGTGGCTGGAAGGCCATCGTGCGTCCTTCGAGACGCCCGCTGAAGCGGGCTCCTCAGGATGAGGACATTTCTTTATGCCACCAGAGATCTACCTCATCCTGAGGAGCGCCCTCCTGGGCGCGTCTCGAAGGACGCAGGATGATCATGCAGCACCGTCCGAAAGCTCGAGCCAAAATATTCACAAGCTCTCAGGATGAGGACTTTTCTTGATGCCACCAAAGATCGACCTCATCCTGAGGAGCATCCGAAGGATGCGTCGCGAAGGACGCACGATGGGTTTGCAGCAGCTCACCGACTCGTTTACCGGATCACGTAGAGGGTCGATGGTCAGGGTGAAAGCGGAGCAACAAGCCTCACTCCGACACTTCGTCCCACATCAGGATCTCGTTGCGCAGCACCTTGAAGCGCTCCTCGGGCCCGCCGCCGAACAGCGGGTCGATCATCTCCTCGACCTCACGATCGACCTCTGCCCAGTCCTCGTCCGTCAACTCGCGCAGGGCGACGGGAAAGAAGCTCGTGTCCTCGAGCTCCATGTGGTGCCGATAGCCGTCGAGGAAGCGCCGGGCGCTGTCGCCGAACCACTCGTCGATCGTCGTGCCGCCCTGGACAAGCTGATGCACCGCGGCGGCGAAGCGGCGGGTGACCTCGGCGAGCTTGCGATGCTCCGCCTCGAGGCCGGCGATCGGCTCGGCCGCCTGCGGATTGCGGGCCATCAGCCGCCGCAGCACGGCGTCCTCTTTCGGGTGATGGCAGAGGTCCGGGTATGTCAGGCAGTAGTCCAGGATGCCCTTGACGATGTCGAGGTCGGTATCGCCCTCGGCCTCGAAGCGCTGGACCTGCCGCTCGAGCACGTCGAGCAGACGGGCCAGGTTCTTGTGGTCCTGGACCAGGATATCCATCGTCATCGACATGGCCGCCTCCCTCAGCACAGCACCCCCATGCTGACGAGGATTAGGCCGAGGGCGGCGGCCTCGCATTGACCTGGCGCAAATTCTGCGCCGGGGCCTCGGGCGGGTTGTGGGTTCAGCGCAGCGCCTCGACGCCGCCGTCGACCGACAGCGCCTGGCCGGAGATGCGCTCACCGAGGTCCGAGGCGAGATAGAGGATCATGGCGGCGATGTCGTCTGCAGTGACCGCGGTGCGCAGCGAGGTATTGGCGAGCAGCCGCCCGCGCATCTCCTCGTGGCCGATGTCGAGCGCCTCGGCCTTGGCGGCGATCACGCGCTCGATGCGCTCGCCCTCGACCATGCCGGGGCAAATGGCGTTGACCCGGATCTTGTGCTCGCCCAGCTCCATCGCCAGGCTCTTGGTCAGGCC
>JAKSDN010000050.1 GCA_022360075.1 Kiloniellales bacterium
GGGCCCGGTCGTCCGCCTTCGATCTTGGCCTTGTCGAATGCCGTCGAGCCGGGTGCCGATGCGACGGGCTGCGGCGGATCGGACATCAATTCTGCCTGCGCAACGACGACCTGTGACAAGACAGACCGCTGAGCGCTTCCTCACCGCAACGGCCGATTTGCCCTTTCCGCGGGGACGGCCTCTCCATCATCGCGATCCGTAGCTCCCTGCATTGCAGACTGAAACGGATCCAATAGATCACAGCGTTGCACCACCGGGACAAGCAACGCCATTAGCCGGATGCGATTTTTCTATCGATTTTTGTGATACTAGTCCGAAGGCTTCTCGAGATCGCTCAGCGCTGCACGCCGACACAATCGGAGAAGCCAACGGCAAAAGGCCCGGGACAGGTCCGGATCGCTGCTGCGGTCGACGGCGTAGGCCCGGTAGTGCATGCCGCTGGGCGTGCGCGAGTCGGGCACAAACGCCAAAATGCCCTGGCGCACGACGTCGGCGATGACGATCTCCGGCGCCACGAGCAGACCCTGGCCGGTCGTGACGGCAGGAAGGGCCAGGTAGTGGTGATCGTAGTGCGCGGCGATCTTGATGGCGCTCTTTGCGATGTCCATCGCGCTCAACCAGCGCGGCAGGATGTCAGGGCGCGACGTAATGGCCAGGAAAGGCGCTTCATGGATCGAAGACAGCGTCCGCCCGCTCACCAGCGCCGGCGCGCCAGCACAGATCAGGTGCTCTTCGAACAGGTCCCAGCGATCCGAAGGCTCAGAGATCTCCAAATCGCGGGTCACGAGAACATCGAAGCGGTCCGTTGTCGAAGGCGGCGCTAGCGAGGTGACGACCTCAACGACCGCGCCCTCGGTATCCCGCGTGAAGTCGCGCAGGTTCGGGATCAGCGTCGAATAGGCGAAGGTCGAGAGGGAAGTCCGCACGACAAGCCGATTGGCTCCGACCTGACTACGGCGCATGTGTTGCACGGTGAAAGCGATCGCATCGAGCGGCTCGCCCACGGCATCGGCGAAGCGCCGGCCGAAATCGGTCAAAGTCGTGTTGCGGCCGCGGCGCTCGATCAGCTTGGCCCCCAAATAGCTCTCAAGAACCGCCAAATGGCGGCTGACCGCGCTTTGCGTGATGCCCAGGACCCGTGCGGCCCGTGTGAGGTTTGATTCCCGGGCGATCATGACAAAGGCGCGGATCGCATTGAGCGGTAGGGCTTCCTTCCTCTCGACTGTCACATCCTCCCCCAGCCCTCAGGTCGTTCGTCGCGAAAAGACTTCCTGCATACGCCAGCGGCCTGGCGCCGGTTAGCCCCGGGATCGTTGGGAGCCCTGGAAGGTATCGCCGAATCTCTACTTTCTATCAGATTTTGTTATGGATTGCCTTCCTGTTGTCACATGCCCGGCCCTAGAGTGCCTCACCCAGACACGGGGGACTGCCGGCTGGCTTCAGTGAGCGCCGCGCGGCGTTAGGGTGCGGCGGCGAATGGTTCCGGGCGGCCCCGCGCTCTGGGTGGTTGATGGCTTCGGGGCCCGCCTGCAATGGCTCGCCCCGGCGGCCCTGGGCAGTTACGGAGCCACCAGGCGCGCTTTGACGGCTGGCGTGCTCGACGAGTAGGTGGAGGCAAGCAATGAACAGAGACAGACTCAAGCAGGTCAGGGCTTCGTTGCCGATCTGCGCCGCCCTGGCGCTATCTTTCGGTGTCGCCGGCGTGGCGGCCGCGCAGTCGGATGCCGCCTTGAAGGTGGGAGTGACCACGCTCTCGACGCACCTCGATCCAATGGGCTTCAATGCAAACGTCAACATGCGCGTTTCGCAGAACATCGTCGAGACTCTCATTCGCTACAACTTCGCGACGGGAAAGCTCGAACCCGGGCTCGCGACGGACTGGACGATGGTGAGTCCGACGGTTATGGAGCTGACGCTTCGGCGCGGCGTGAAGTGTCACAACGGTGAGGACTTCACCGCTGAGGACGTGGCGGTCATGTTCGGTCCCGAGCGATACCAGGGCGAGGACGCTCCCGGACACAAGGTTGCCAAGCAGTTCCTCAACGTGATCAAAAGCGTCTCCGCCCTAGACGACCATACCGTACGTGTCGAGACCTCGGATCCCGATCCGCTGCTGGAAACCCGCTTGGCGAACTGGATGGGCGAGGTGCCCTGCGCCGACGCCTTTCGGGCCGCCGAAAGCTGGGAGAAGTGGGGCCAGAGCGTCGTCGGCACCGGCCCCTACAGGGTTGCGGAGGTGCGCGCTGGCGAACTGCAGCGCTTCGAGAGGTTCGACGGTTATTGGGGCGAGAAGGCGCCGGTTGCCTCCTTCACCTTGAGGGTCGTTCCGGAGATGGGTGCGCGTATCGCCAGCCTTTTGGCAGGCGACCTTGACATTGTCACCGAAATCTCGCCGGACCAGTTCGAGATACTCGCCGAGCGCGCGGAGACAGACGTCGTTGGCGGGCCGATCCGCAATATCCGCACCATCGCCTACGACACCCGCCATCCCGTCCTGGCAGACCCAAAGGTTCGGCAAGCCATGAACCTCGCTATCGACCGTGAGCTCATCGTCGACTCCATCTTCAAGGGGCGCACGAAGGTTCCCAGCGGTTTCCAGATGGAATCCTTCGGGGAGATGTTCATCGCGGACTTTGCCGGGGCAGGCTTCGACCCTGACAAGTCCCGGGCGCTTCTGCGGGAGGCCGGCTACAAGGGAGAGGAGATCTCCTTCCGCTATATGACCGACTACTATTCCGGCGAAGTCGTCACCACACAGATCCTGCAGCAGATGTGGAGCGACGTCGGCCTCAATGTGAAGATCGATCTGAAAGAGAACTGGGATCAGATTCTCGACGACCGCTTCAACGAAGGGCGCGGCGTCGTCAACGACTCGAGCAATGCCGTCTATCCCGACCCCATCGGCCAAATCAATCGCCAGTACGGTCCCAGCGGCTACTACCAGAGGAAGGGTTACTGGCACAACGCTGCCTTCGACGAAGCGGGCGCGAGACTGCTGTCCGTCGACAAGAAGGAGAGACGCGCCGCATTCGAGGAGATGCTGAAGATCTACGAAAGCGACCCGCCGGGCACCTACCTCTACGTCCTGCCGATGTTCTACGGCAAGCGCAGCGATGTCGATTGGACCCCGACCGACACGCCCTTCATGGACTTCCGCGCGGGGCGCCTGAAGATGGCGCTCAATTGATGGCAGCGTGAAAGGCAACCCATGCCAAGGCCGCAGGCAGGTGACATCCACCTGCCTGCGGTGCGCACCATACGCGACCCAGTGATCCGGGGGCTGCCGGCTTGGCGCTTTTGACCATCGAAAACCTGCATGTGGCCTTCGATACGCCGGCCGGTCGCGCAGCGGCCGTGCGTGGCATCGACCTTTGCGTGCGGCCTGGCGAGATCCTAGGCATCGTCGGTGAAAGCGGGTCCGGGAAATCCGCTCTCTTCCAGGGCGTCCTTGGCCTTGCCGGCCCCTCCGCCAAAGTCGAGGGGCGTGCGATTTTCGATGGAATGAACCTGATTGGCTTGCCGGATCGCAGCATGAGCAGCATCCGTGGCCGAAGGCTCTCGATCGTTTTTCAGGACCCTTCGTCGTCGCTTAACCCCGTCATCCGCGTTGGCCGGCAGCTTGAGGAAGCGGTCCGCGTGAACGGAGACCAGGCAGGACAGCATGCTCGAACCTCGCCGCTGGCTAGATCACGGGAGCTGCTGGCGGAAGTCGGGATCGCGGATGCCGAGCGCCGCCTGCGCGCCTATCCGCACGAGCTCTCGGGAGGCCAGAACCAGCGGGTCATGATCGCCATGATGCTGGCGGGAAACCCCGACCTGTTGATCGCCGACGAGCCGACAACCGCCCTGGACGTCACGGTTCAGGCTCAGATCCTGGACCTGCTTAAGCAGATCAGCCGCAAGCGAGGTATGGGTGTCGTTCTGATCAGCCACGACCTTGGTGTCGTTGCTCAGATCTGCGACAGGCTTGCCGTGATGTATGCCGGACGGATCGTAGAGAGCGGGCCGGTCATGGACACCTTTGACGCGCCGCGACACCCCTATACCGTGGGCTTGATGGCATCCAGACCCGGTACCGCGCGGGACGGGCGTTTGGCCCCCATCGGCGGAAACGTGCCGTCGCCGCTCGAGTCGCGCCCGGGCTGTGCCTTCGAACCGCGGTGCTCGCGTCGACGCGACATCTGTCTGCGCTCACAGCCGGGCCGCGGAAGCGGGGACCACTGGTGGTGCTGCCACAATCCCTTGCCCGCTCCGACCGCCCTAAGATGAGCCAATCGCGCCGTCCGATACTGGAGCTGAGCAGCCTGACATGCCGCTTCGGCAGCCGCGGTCGCTCCCTCCTTGGCAAGTCCGCGGTCGTGACCGCTGTCGATGACGTCAGCTTGTCAATCGGGCGTGGCGAGATCGTTGGGCTGGTCGGTGAAAGCGGCTGCGGAAAGTCCACGATTGCAAAGGCGATCGTCGGAATGAGACATGCCGATGCCAAGACCATGCTGTTCGACGGAACGGATATCCGGCAGCCGCTCGGCCGGCGTCCGCGTGGTCTTCTCAGGCGCATTCAGTACGTCTTTCAGGATCCGCTCGGGGCCCTCGATCCGCGCCGGCCGATCCTCTACCAGGTCGCAGAGCCGCTTGTGATGCATAGACTGTCAGAGGGTGCCGAAGCCGAAAGCCGCGCCCGCGCCGTTCTCGGCGATGTCAACCTCGGCGAAGAAGTCCATGCGAAGTTCCCCCATGAGCTTTCGGGCGGACAGCGTCAGCGCGTGGTGATTGCCCGTGCGTTGATCCTCGAGCCGGATCTCTTGATCTGTGACGAGCCGGTCTCGGCACTTGACGTCTCGATCCAGGCCCAGGTCGTAAACTTGCTTCGCGACCTGCGTGACCGCCGGGGTCTTTCCATTCTCTTCATCAGTCACGACCTGGCAATCGTTCGCCATCTCTGCGATCGGCTTGCGGTGATGTATCTCGGTCGGATCTGCGAAACCGGGATCACCGCGTCCGTCTTCGACAACCCAGGCCACCCCTATACAAGAGCCCTGATCTCCGCCATTCCGCCCGCCCATCCGCGAGAGATCAAGGTGGGTCTCCGCCTGGCCGGCGAGCCTCCCAGCCCAAGCGATCCTCCGCCCGGCTGCCGCTTTCACCCGCGGTGCCCGCTGAGGGAAGAAATCTGCATGGACGTCACACCGAGGCTCGGACCGACAGCGGACGAGGACCACTGGGTCGCCTGCCACATGGCCGAAAGCGATGGGCGCCGCCCATGCTGACCTTCGTCATGCGCAAAGGCGCGCGCGGTGCGCTTACGGTCCTTCTGCTGGTGACCTTCGTCTTCTTCGTTTTGCGCCTGACCGGTGATCCGGCCACGGCGCTGGTCGGCCTGGACGTCCCGCCGGAGGCTCTCGAAGCCTTTCGCCAACGATGGGGCTTGGACCAGCCTCTGTGGAATCAGTACGTGACCTACCTGTACCGGCTGGCCGGGGGCGACTTCGGCCGCTCCTTCATCGGTGACCGCGCGGCATGGGATGTCGTGGCCGACCGCTTGCCCAAGACCCTTTTGCTGATGGGCACCAGCGCCGTTCTGACGCTGGCGCTGGGCATTCCGCTCGGCATTTTGGCGGCGCTGCGGCGCGACACGTGGGTCGACCGCATGGCCATCGGTGTCTCCGTTGCCGGGCTGAGTCTGCCGAACTTCGTCGTGGGGCTCCTGCTCATCCTGCTGTTCGGGGTCGGGCTCATGGTCCTGCCGACAACGGGAAGCGAGACCGTTTGGCATCTCGTGCTCCCTGCGCTGACCATGGCGACCGGCGATGCGGCGGTGTTTGCGCGCTTCAGCCGGTCCGCCATGCTGGATGTCCTACACCAGCCCTATATGCGGACCGCCTCGGCAAAGGGGCGCCGCTGGTCGGAAGCGGTGCTCTGGCACGCAGTGCCCAATGCCGCCATTCCCCTGGTAACCGTGATCGGCCTCTATATGGGACGCCTGATCGTCGGCGCGGTCGTCACCGAGAACGTCTTTGCCTGGCCGGGCGTCGGCAGCCTGCTAGTCCTCTCCGTCGAGAACCGTGACCTGGCAGTCGTGCAAACCGTCATCATTCTGGTCGGCATCACCATGGTTCTGACCAACCTGACGATCGACACGCTCTATCGCTGGCTGGATCCCAGAACCGCCACGCCGGAGGGCCTGGGATCATGAAGGCCGGGGCTCCTCAGGCGACGGAGGCGGATTCGCTTCGCCCTGCGTACCGCACCCCGCGGCTCCCTGTCTCGCTATGCCTTGCCGTCGGCTGGATCGCGGTCGTCATCATCGTCTCAGCGCTTGCAGATTGGCTGGCGCCTTTCGACTACGCGGTCATGGACCTGCGAAACCGGCTGGCTCCGCCGGTCTGGATGAGCGGCGGCGACTGGTCGCATGCGCTCGGCACTGACGATCTCGGGCGCGATGTGCTGTCCCGGGTCCTCTACTCGATCCGCACGAGCCTTCTCGTCGCCCTTTTGGGCACCTTTATCGGGGCAGTGCTCGGCACCTCGATCGGCTTTCTGGCCGCACGCTTCGGCGGCTGGGTCGACGATCTGGCGACGACGGCGATTGATTTCCAGGCGGCCCTGCCCTTTCTGATCCTGGCGCTGGCGGCCCTGGCTTTTCTGGGCAACAGCTTTGTCCTGTTCGTGGCGATCATGGGCGTCTACGGCTGGGAGCGCTACGCCCGCATCGTCCGGGGGCTCACCCTTGCCGCGCAGGCGCAAGGCTATGCCGTCGCGCTCCGCACCCTTGGCGCATCTTCGCCAAGGATCTACTTCGTCCACATCCTCCCGAACATCGCCAGCGCGATCATCGTCAACATGACGCTGAACTTTCCCGAAACCGTCCTCTTGGAAACGTCGCTGTCCTTCCTCGGCCTCGGAATCCAGCCCCCGCTTACCAGTCTCGGCAATATGGTGGGCTTCGGCAGAGACTATCTCTTGTCGGCTTGGTGGATCGCACTCTGTCCCGCGGCCGCGATCTTCCTGACCACCCTGGCATTCAGTCTGCTCGGCGACTGGCTGCGCGATCGCCTGGATCCGACGGTCAGGTGAGCTTGGCCTCTGAAATGCCGAGAGTCGCGGCGGTCCCGACGACCTGGTGCCAAACGCCGTCGGGAACCTCAATGCCGAACCGCGTTCTCGCTCTTTTCTCCCGCGCTTCGGGCTCTCCCGGAATCAGGACGGGTTGGTTCGGATCGCGGACGGCGCAGTTCTTGATCCAAGACAGATAGGACGACGCGATGACGCTGGCTTGGTCTCGCAGGCCGCAGGCGCCGGCATCCACGAAGATCGAGAACATGTTGTTGCGGTTGACCGTCTCGTCGGGACTTACCGTCTTTCCACCCGTGAAGGCGCCGGCGAGAAGGTCGACCGCCAGGCTGAGACCGTATCCCTTGTGACCGCCCATGGTGAGCAAGGCCCCGCCACCATAGTAATCGTTGGGATCCGTCGTTGGGTTGCCCGCCTTGTCCAGAATCCAGCCTTCGGGGATGGATTTCCCGGCGGCGCTCGCCACGCGCAGCTTTCCTTCGGCGACGGAGGAGGTCGTCATGTCGACGATCAGGGGGTCGCATCCGGCGACCGGGTAACCGATGCAGATCGGATTCGTCGCCATTCTTCTTTCGATGCCGCCGAACGGCGAAACGCCCGGCTTCGCGGGCGAATTGACGAAGTGAAATGAGATCACCCCTTGCTCGGCCGCCAGCTCGGCCCAGTCTCCGACACGACCGACATGGGAGACGTTTCTGAGACCGATGGCGGAGACCCCGAATTCCTGGGCCTTACCGACGCCTTCCTTGGTCGTGGCCTCCGCCGCGAGCTGGCCGAATCCGAGGTTTGCATCGTAAATCGCCACGGCCCCGAGGCGCGCGACGAGCTCCAGCTTCGCCCCGGATCGGATGGTGCCGTCGCGGAGTTGGTCGGCGTACTGGCAGACGCGGATCAGACCGTGGGAGTCGTGACCGACCAGATTGGCGTTGGCCAGCCGGAGACCGACTCGTTCCGATTCGGTCTCGGTCGCTCCGGCGGCGCGGAGAATGCGCTGAACGACTCTTCCGATCTGCTCCGCGGTCAGTCTCACGGCGGCCTCCTGTCTCGCTTCCGTTTCTCGGCTCTTGTCAATCGATCGGCTCGATGGCTTCGGGGTTGAAGCAGAGCTCGCGCCTCGGCTTGCCGTCGAAAAAGTCGAAAACGTTCTGCACCGAGATGACGGCCATGCGGCTCAGACAGGCATCGGTGTGGGCCGCGCAATGCGGGGTCGCGACCATGTTCGGCAGGGACATGAACCGGTGGTTCGCGCCCGGCGGCAGATCATGCCAGACGTCCGTTCCGGCGCCGAGCAGACGCCCACGCTCGACCGCGTCCGCCAGGTCGTTCTCGTCGACGAGGCTGCCGCGGGCGACATTGACGAAGATCGCGCCTTCCTTCATCTGCGCGAACTCATGCGCGCCGAACAGCGGCTTGTCCTCGGGTGTGGCCGGTAGGCAAAGAACAAGGCAGTCGGCTTCGCCCAGGGCCTCTTCGAAACGCCCGACATGGCGATAGCCGAGCGCCTCCGGCAGGCGCGGCTCGACGAAGGGATCGGCGACGACGACATCCATGTCGAAGGCGCTGGCGAGCTTCGCCAGCCTGCGCCCGATCCGGCCGAAGCCGACGATCAAGATGGTCCTGTTCGCCAGCTCCATCGTGCCCACGGTATCGCGCGCCGCCAGGAACCGCTCTCGCCCCGCCCCATCCTGCGCGGTTCGTAGCAGTTCCCTGCAGACGGGCAATCGGCGCGCGGCGGCCAAGATCAACGTCATCGCGTGCTCGGCGACGGAAACCGTGTTGGCGTCGCCGACCGTCAGGACCGGGATCCGGCGGCGCGTCAGCGCGCCGACGTCGATGTTGTCGCATCCGACGCCGTGGCGGGAGACCATCTTCAGCCTTTCCGCCCGGCGGAGGATGTCGGCGCCGAGTTGGAGCTTTCTGAGGATGATCGCGTCGATCTCCGGGACGACATCGAGGAGCTCCGACGGCTTCGGGTCCGCGAAGAGCACGCGCTCGAACTCGGCGCGGCGATCGAAAAGGCGATGGCCGTCCGGGTGGATGTTTCCGACGAAGAGGACCTTTGGCATTCTCGACACACTGAACTGGGCGTTGGTTCAAGAAGAGGCTGGCAGCTTGCCGACTGGTGGCGTGAATCCGGTGGCTCCTGGCGGTCAACCGGCGTTCATCCCGGCTCGGCTCTTTCCGAAGCTGGCTTCTTCATCCGTTGAAGAAAGACGACCAAAAGCACGGCCGCGAAGGCCGGGACAGAGGCCCGCCAGTCGGGATAGATCAGCCCGATCGTGGCGAGGATCAAGACGCTCTTGTGCCACGGATGGAGGGGCGCAAGCAGATAGCCGTGCAGCGCGGCCGCCAGCACGACGACTCCGAACGCGGCCTGGGCGACCACGGCCGTGACGTAGAGCGGGTCGCCTTGCAGGAGGATCGCCGGCTCGTAGACGAAGAGGAAGGGAATGATGAAGCCCGTCACGCCGAGCTTCACGGCCTTGATGCTCGACTCCCAGACTTTCCCGCCGGCGAGCGCATTGGCCGCGTAGACCGCCATGGCCACGGGCGGCGTGATGGCCGAGAGAATGGCGAAATAGAACACGAAGAGATGGGCGGCCTCGACCTGTACCCCGAGGCTGACCAGCGCGGGCACCATCAGTGCGACCTGGACGATGTAGGCCGGCGTGGTGGGCATCCCCATGCCCAGGATGATTCCCGCCACCATGCTGAGCAGCAACGCGATCACAAGCGTGTCGTCGGCCGCGGAGATGACGAAGTTGGAGAAAGTGAGCCCGATCCCGGAGACATTGATCACCCCGACGACAATCCCCGCACAAGCGGTCGCCGCGGCGATCGTCAAGGCGTTGCGCGCGCCGTTCTCGAGCGACGCCAAGGTGTTCTCCAGCGTCACGTAGTGCCGGGTCGTCTTGCGCAGGAAGGCTGTCGGCAACACCGCCGCGATGCCGCAAAGCGCGGCAAACGGCGCGGAATAGCCCATGAGCAGGACCCCGACGATCAAGGCCAGCGGTACGAACATGTGGCCGCTGTCGATCAGGACCTTGCCGAGCGGGATCTGCTGCTCTTTCGGCACGGAGCCGATGTCGAGCCGCTTCGCTTCGAAATGGATCGCCGCGAAGACGGCCACGTAGTAGAGCACCGCCGGCATCAGGGCGAGACCGGCGACGGTGAGGTAGCTGACGCCGAGATACTCCGCCATGACGAAGGCGGCAGCGCCCATGACGGGCGGCATGATCTGACCGCCCGTGGAGCTGACCGCCTCCACCGAGGCCGCGAAAGAGGGCTTGAAACCGATGCGTTTCATCAGGGGGATCGAGAACGCGCCGGTGGTCATCACGTTGGCGACGGCAGAGCCGGAGACCGAGCCGAACAGCCCGCTGGTGATGCACGACACCTTGGCCGGACCGCCCGCCTGCCGTCCCGTCAGGGCGATGGCGAAATCCATGAACAGCTTGCCGATGCCCATGCGCTCGACCATGGCGCCGAAGACGATGAACAGCACCATGAAGGTGGCCGAGACGGCCACCGGAATGCCGAAGATGCCGTCGGTGGTCAGAAACAGCTGCTCGATGAGCAGCGGGTACGTGGTCTTGGTCGCCACTAGGGCGAAGACGATGAAACCGATGGCCGTCAGCGGCAGGGCCAGTCCCAGGGTCCGTCTCGCGCCTTCGAGAACCAGGACGACCAGCCCCGTGCCGACGATCAGGTCCCAGGTGGTCAGGTCGTCGACATACATGAAGCGCTGCTGCACGTAGTCGATATTGATGGCGGGATAGAGCGCGGCGAAGCACACCGCCAGGCCCAGACAGACATTCAAGACCGATGGCCGGTCGACCGGCAGCCCGCGCCAGTTCGTCACCAGGAAAATGAGGCCGAGCCCGATGCCGACGTGGTAGCCCCGGAGGTAGTAGGGGCCGGGGTATCCGGCCAGGGCGAAATAGAGGTGGCTGACCGCGAGGATCAGCAGCAGCGCTTTGATCGCCAGCCGAATGGCAGTGGCCCAGCTCAGGGTCATTGGTGTTTGCAAGTGTCGTCGCCGTCTCGCGGCGCTCGACACGCAGCCTTTCTACGCGTGAAGAAGGTCGTCCGGCGCAGACGGTATGGCCCGTTGCGCCAGACGGGGGCGGAGAAAAACGAGGCCGAGGCTCCCGCTCGTGCCTAGTTGACGCCGCGCTTCTTATAGAACGCAGCGGCTGCCGGATGCAGCGGCACGCCGATATCCGCGGACATCTCCTTCAGCGTCAGCGTCGCCATGCTCTTGTTGACGGCGGAGAGCTTTTTCAGGTTATCGGCAACGGCGGTCAGGATCGTCGTCACCACGCCGCTGCTGTAGTCGCAGGCAGCGATCAAGTGCGTGCCATAGGTGATGGCCTCGACCTCACGGCTCAGGTTCGGGTAGCTGTCGGCCGGGATCTTGCGGCGGATGAAGGCCGCGTTCTGGGCCTTGAAGTGCTTGAAGATCTCATCGGTGATCGGCACCATCTCGATGTTGCGGCTTGTCGCGACATCCATCACCGCGCCCGCCGGCAAGGCGGTTCCGAGGGTGAAGATATCGGCGTGCCCGTCCTTCATCTGATTGACCGAATCCGAATAGGAGACGTGGGAGACGTCGGCCATGTCGTCATAGCTGAGGCCGACCGCCGACAGGAGGCTGCGGGTGAGAAACTCGCCCGTGTTGCCGTTCTGCTGCGTGGTCAGGCGCTTGCCTTTGAAGTCGGCGATCGACGTCACGTTGGCGTCGTCGCGGGCGACGATCTGGAACCATTGCGGGTACAGCGTGCCCAGATTGCAGACGTTCTCGGCTTTCTCGCGGAAGGGCGGCCGGCCGGCGAGGGCGTCGACCGTGGAGATGGTGTTGGCGAAAGCGATCGGGAACTTCCCGGCCGAGACGCCCACGACGTTGGCCACGCCCGCGCCCGGCGTGACGGTGATCGAAAGATCGGAATCCATCCGCTCCGCTATGGCCTTGATGGCGCCGGCGAGCGGATACCAGGAGCCACCTTGAGAGCCCGAAGAGAGAACGAGTTCCTCGGCCTCCGCGGCCAAGGATCCGGTTACCGCCATGGCGGCGGCCACGAGCGTCGTCTTGAGCTTTCCTGACAATGTGGTGGACATGCTTTGCTCCCTATTTTCTGCGGTTTTGTCTTAACCGTCGGGATACCAAAGCTCCTGGAAGTGGTCGCCGCTCCGCCAGCCGGACCGGCCGTCACCGGCGCCGATCCTCTCGGCGGTCAGGGGGCTCTGGTGCTCCGCGGTTCTCTCTCGTCCGCGCTATTTGTTCGTTATGGCTACGGTCCACGGCGACATGTCGAGGCCTTACGGCGCCCGGCACTTCGTCGACGAGGCGACCGGTCGTGACCGCTCTCCTCGGAACGAGCCGCTTTCCGCCCTCATCCCTGACTGGACGCTAGGTGTGGCGTGAAAACCTGTCAATCAAAATTCTAAATATATCTCTGTCTTAAAGTGACATATTTTCGGAATCATGACCGCTTCTGATAAAAATGCCACATATATCATATATATAAATGCTATCTGGAAAACGGAAGATTGACAATTAGAATAGATCTGTCTTACAGATTTACATGATATAGCGAATCACCGAGCCGGAAGCGTCGGCCTCATTCGGCGGATTCGCGGATCGGCGGGCGTGATCACCAAGGTCTGGACAATGCCGAGAAGGACCACTTTGACCGACACCGTGTACGACGCGATGCTGGCCGGCGTCGTGGATGGGAGCTTCCCGGTGGGCGGCCGACTGCCGTCGGAATTGGAGCTGTGCGAAAGCTTCGGCGCTTCCAGGCCGATCATTCGCGAGGTCTTGGCCCGCCTGCGCGCGCAAGGCGTTGTCGAATCCCGCAAAGGATCGGGCAGCTATGTGATGCGCCGTATCGGCGCAACGGCGCAGATGCCCGAAGACGTCGCGAGCATGGCGGAGATCGAAGACTGCTACGATTTTCGTGTATCGCTGGAAGGCGAGTGCGCCTACTTCGCGGCGCTCAACCGGGATCACGACGACATCGAAGAGATGACGTCGATATTCGACGCTTTCTGCGCGGCGCTCCTCGACGACAAGCGGGGCGGCATCAACGACGACTTTCGGTTTCATCTGACGATTGCCGAGGCCACGCACAACCTCTTCTTCGTCAACGCTTTCCAATCGATCAAAAGCCGAGTCCACATGGCCATCGACATCTCGCGGCAGTTGACGGCGACACCGCTCGAAAGACGGCGCAGGACGCTGATCAGGGAGCACGGATCCGTGTTGGACGCCATCGTCGCCGGGGACCCCGCCAAGGCACGCCGGGAAATGAGGCGCCACGTGACGAATTCGCGGAACCGCGTCTTCAAGGGCGAGAGCCACTGACCGCCGCCCCGGCGGTTGACGGCCCTTCGCTCAAGGGCCTCCGTCCAAGAGCGCCGGCAGGCCGGAGGCGCCTGGCTCGACGGTCAATGCTCACCGCCCACGAAGATCCGCAGCCGGGCGCTCTCGAGATGCCGATGCATCAGCCGTCTCGCCCCATCCGCGTCCCGGGCGGCGACCGCGTCATAGACCGCGCCATGCTCTTCCTGGACCGCTATACGCCTCGACTTGGGCTGCTCCAAGGTCAAGCTGCGATTGAGCCCGATGCCGACGCGGATCTGGCTGGCGATCGCCGTCATGGCCGAGAGGAAAAACCGATTGCCGCTCGCGGCCGCGATGGCCTGGTGGAAGGCGATATCCTCGTCGATACCGCCCGTCCCGCCCTTCAGCGCGCGCTCGAGGTCCTTGAGCGTCCGTGCCAGGTGATCGAGCGACTCATGGTCGTGCTCCACGGCCGCGATGGCCGCTGCCTCGCTCTCCAGCGCGATGCGAAAAGCGAAGCACTTCTGGATGTCGGCAACGCTCCCGACCGCGGCGAAGCTGAAGACCTGATGAGACGGGCGGCGAACCACAAAAGTCCCCGATCCCTGACGCGACACGACGAGACCGTCGTTCTTCAGGCGCCGCAAGGCCTGTCGGACAACCGGTCTCGATACGGAAAGCCGCTCCGCGAGCTGCATTTCGGTGGGCAGCCGGGCGTTGAGCGCAAACGCGCCGACAATGATCTGGCTTACGATGTAGTCGTAGACGCGGTCGTTCAACGCGCCCTTTTGGGGCTTGACCCCTTCCGCGCTCCCGCTGGCTTGCATCCCGCCTCCCTCAGTCTGCCGACGTCATCGGAATAATCGCACAGACTGCCGGCCGTGCACACTTGACGGCTCGATTTTTACAAATTATCAAATTTTTTACAAATCATGCACGCCGACCTGCTCCAAAGACAGTACTCAGCCGGGAACCGCGCTCCAGGGCGACGACGCGCAGCTTCCCGATCGGAAAACGTGAACCAATATGAAGGTAGCGACATGTCCGCAGTGATAACCGAAGAAAGACTGAAACGCCTGCGCGGCGCGCTCTCGAAGGTGTCCACCGCGACGGTCTCCACGGTGCTGTTCAAGCGGGGGCTAC
>JAKSDN010001340.1 GCA_022360075.1 Kiloniellales bacterium
ACCAGGTTGCGGGCGTAGAACATGATCTCCGGCGCGGCGATCGCCGAGACCACGGCCGTGTCCTTGAGCAGGGCGATGGCGTAGTTGCCGAGCGGCGGCAGTGTGATGCGCCAGGTCTGCGGCAGGATGATGTAGCGCAGGCTCATCCAGGGCGTCATGCCGACCGCGAGCGCGGCCTCGCGCTGGCCGTGATGAATGGCGCCGATGCCGGCGCGGAAGACCTCGGTCAGGATCGCCCCGCCGTTCAGGCCGAGCCCGATGATCGCGGCCGGCAGGGCGGCAACCTTCACGCCCGCGTAGGCCAGGCCGAAGTAGATCAGGAAGAGCTGGGCCAGCACGGGCGTGTTGCGGAACAGCTCGACGTAGATATCGATCAGCCAGTGCAGCGGCTTGAAGCGCGTCAGCTTGAGCAGGGCGAGCGAGAGCCCCAGGACGATGGCGACGATCAGCGATGCCAGCGTGATCTCGATGGTGGTGACCGCACCCAGCAGCAGCGGCCCGCCCAGGGTCTGGATCTTCTCGAGGTTCATGGGCGCGCTCGGGCTTCGGTGCTCGTACTCTGCTTTTCGGCGGAACGCTCGACGCCGATTTCGCCCTTCGCGGTCACTTCCTCCATCAACATCTCTGTCACCCTCGGGCTTGACCCGAGGGTCCATGGTTGGGCGTGACCCGGAACGCAGCCTTCATGGGAGAATTGGTTG
Organism: Kiloniellales bacterium; assembly: GCA_022360075.1. Next base: position 702 of record JAKSDN010001340.1, read on the forward strand.
CAGTCACTCCCATGGATGCTCGGGTCAAGCCCGAGCATGACAGATTTGAGTGGCTGCCCGGCGCACAGGCCATTGACCAGCAAAGGACGTGGAGGAAACCCATTGCGCCCCACCGCCTTCAATGCTCGAGGATCTGGCGCAGGAAGGCGCGGGTGCGCTCGTGCTGGGGGCGGGCGATGACCTCTTCGGGCGGGCCTTCCTCGAGGATGCCGCCGTCGCCCATGAAGATGATCCAGTCCGCGACGTCGCGGGCGAAGCGGATCTCGTGGGTGACGAGCACCATGGAGCGGCCCTCGTCGGCGAGCTCGTGGATCACCTTCAACACCTCGCCGACCAGCTCTGGGTCGAGCGCCGAGGTCGGCTCGTCGAACAGCATGAGCTTGGGCTCCTGCGCCAAGGCGCGGGCGATGGCGACGCGTTGCTGCTGACCGCCGGACAGGCGCTCGGGAAACTCATCGACCTTGTGGGACATGTGCACCTTCGCGAGCATGGCCTCGGCCAGCTCATAGGCCGCCGCCTTGTCCAGGCCGCGCACCTTCATCGGCGCGATCGCCACGTTGTCGCGCGCGCTCAGGTGCGGCCAGAGGTAGAAGCCCTGGAACACCATGCCGACATGGGCGCGCTGTTGGGCGAGCTCCTTTTCGGTCATGCGGACGGTGCGGCCGTTCGACCGTTTCTCGCCGAACAGCGCGCCGTCCAGATAGATGTGGCCGCGGCTCGGCGTCTCCATGTAGTTGATGCAGCGCAGCATGGTCGACTTGCCGCAGCCGCTCGGCCCGATCACCGCGGTCTTGTGCCCGCGTTCCAGGGTCGTCGAGACACCGGTCAGGACCTCCAGGCTGGCGAAGCTCTTGTGCAGGTCCTCGACCCGCAGCAGCGGTTCAGGCATGCGCCGTCGCCTCCTCGCGCCTCGGCCCAGTTGCAACGATAGCAGCAGGCCGAGACCAAAGGCATGACCGCGCTCCGGTGAGCGCGGCCGCGCCCCGTATGGCTCAGCTCGAAGGCTTGCAGTTCGACGGCATGGAATGCTGGACCCAGTCCTTGGGTCGGTCGACGCCCGCGCGCAGGTTGAGCGGTCCGGGATCGAACCAGGACTTGTCGCCGAGGCCGTACTTCTTGGCGATCTCGACGTTCTTGCAGCTCTTCCAGGCCTCGGCGATCTTCTCGTTGAAGGCCGCGAGCAGCTTGGGCGCCTCCTGGCTCAGACCGAAGACCATGTTCCACTTCGCCGTCAGGAGAGAGTAATCGGGATTGAACTCGTCCTCGATGGCGAGCGCGTGGATGTCCCAGTCCGGGTTCTTGGTGATGGCGTACTGGATCAGCGGCGGATCGGCGAAGAGCGCATCGATGCGGCCGGCCAGCAGGTCGCGCACCGCGGCGTCGCTGGTGTCGTAGAGCTTCAGCTCGGTGTCCGGGATCTTCTTGAGCTGATCGATCCAGCCGAAGCCCTGGATGGTCGCGATGGTCTTGCCTTCCAGATCGCTGATCTTGGTGAAGTTGTTCGACTTCTTTTGGGTGATGTTGGCTTTGCCGTAGTAGATCGGATCGGAGATGTTGATGACCTTCGTGCGGTCCTCGTTCCAGCCCATCATGCCGTGCATGATGTCGACCCGGCGCGCCTTCACCGAAGCGATCTCGGCCGCCCATTCCATCAGCGCCGGCTCGACCGCCAGGCCCAGCTCGTCGGCGATCCAATGCATGAGCTCGCCGTCGAGGCCCATCAGTCGTTCTTTTTCCTTGTCCCAGCCGGTGCCGGGCATGTCGCCGTTGAAGGCGACGATGAGCTTGCCGGCTTCGATGGTGTCGAGCTCATCGGCCTGAAGGCCGGTGGGCGCGGTCGCGGCCAAGCTCGCCGCCAAGCCGATCACGGCGAGGCCCTGCCAAGGCCGGCCCAGTCTCGCTCCCTGTCGCATAGTTGCCTCCTCAGTCTTTCTTGTTTGTCGGGGTGCAGGCCCGCCGTTCTCCGGTCGCGGCGGTTCGCAGCGCGGGCGTTGATTCTAGCGAAGCCTCCGCAAAATAATCGTACGTGTTCGTCTTTTTCTGGTACAGAATGACCAATCCACTTGTCCCGCTCTCAAGAGCGGCGACGGGCGACGGACAGCCCCGGGCGTATGGAACCCTGGCCGGACACAGTGCAGTTCACGCCGCCCCCGGCGCCGGACGTGGCGCCGGAGCTGACGGTCGGCTTCGTCCTTGCACCGAACTTCACGCTTCTGCCCGTTGCCGGTTTCGTCGATGCGCTGCGCCACGCGGCGGACGTCGCCGACTTCAGCCGGCAGATCCACTGCCGCTGGAGCGTGTTGGCACCGGATCGCCGGCCTGTCCGGGCAAGCTGCGGTTTCGAGATCATGCCCTGGTCTGCGCTCGGCGAGCCCGAGGCCTTCGACTACATCGTGGTCGCGGGCGGACTCCTGCCCTCCTGCCTGGAACTTGCCGAAGAGAGCTACGACTTCCTGCGCCGCGCCGCCGAGCGCTCGGTGCCGTTGATCGCGCTCTGCACCGGCAGCTTCATCCTCGCCGCCGCGGGTCTGCTCGACGGCCGGCGCTGCGCGGTGCACGTGCGGCACCGCGACGAGCTCACCGCTCTGTTCCCCGAGGTCGTTCCCGTCACCGACGAGACCTACGTCGTCGATGGCGCCTTCGTGACCTGCCCGGGCGGCACCGCGGGCATCGACATCGCTGCCGAGATCATCGCCCGGCACTGCGGCAAGGCCCGGGCCCTGAAGAGCCTGCGCTCGATGCTGGTCGAGAAGCATCGCGCCGCCTACAACATCCCGCGGCGCAGCTACGAGGACGTGGCCGACTGCGGCGACGTGCGGATCGAGCGGGCCGTCGCCTTGATGGAGCAGCATATCAGCCGGCCCTTTGCGATCGCGCGATTGGCCCGCCTCGTCGGCACCAGCATCGGCCAGCTCGATCGTGCCTTCGCGCGTTACGCCGGGGTGCCGCCCTCGACCCTCTGGCGCCGGATGCGCCTGGAACACGCGCACTGGCTGCTCACCAACTCGAACCGCAAGATCACCGACATCGCCCTCGCGACCGGCTTCTACGACGCCACGCACTTCTCCAAGTGCTTCAAGCGCGCCTACGGCACGACGCCGCGCGCCATGCGCCAGCGCAGCCGGCAGGCCGCGGCCCTGGCCGCGCCTTCGGGCACGCGTTGAGGCAACGAGGCGGTGAAGCCGGGCGTCGCGGCCGCTGTCCGAAATCCGCCTTTCAAGGTCGTTTCGCGAATGCTCGTTTCCGCGAAACTCTCTAGAGTCCCGCCGCTCGGGCGGTCGCTGGCCGGCTCGGGACGAGGGAGGGCGAGACATGAGCGAGAGCTACGACGC
>JAKSDN010001352.1 GCA_022360075.1 Kiloniellales bacterium
CGCTTGTCCTTCCCGAGGGTGAGACGATCGGCGCCTTCACCGGAACGCCGAAAGCCGCTGTCGTCTCCGACAAGGGCAAGACCGTCGGCTACGTCTTCTCGACACAAGAGGTGATCGGCTCGACCGGCTATGCCGGCAAGCCGATCGACATCCTGGTCGGCCTCGACCTCGAGGCCCGGATCACGGGCGCCTTCCTCGCCAGCCACGAAGAGCCGATCCTGATCATCGGCGTTTCCGACCAGGATCTGGAGAACTACGTCGCCGGCTTCGCTGGGCTCGCCGTCGGCGAAGCGATCGACCTGGAAGAGGTCGGCACGCGCCCCGGTCTGCCGGACACGATCAGCGGTGCCACGATCAGCAGTGCGGTGATTCGCGACGCGGTGATTCGCTCGGCGCGGGCGGTGGCGACGTCGCGGCGCTTGCTCGCGCCACCCGGTGGCGGTCCGCAGCTCGACCGCGAGAGCTTCGAGCCGGCAGACTGGCCGGCGCTCGTCGCCGATGGCTCCCTTTCCCATCTGCGCCTGACCCTCGGCGAGCGTGACGCGGCCTTCGCCGCCCAGGGACAACAGCCCGCCGAGGCGCAAGCCACGGAGCGAGCGGAAAGCCTCTTCATCGAGCTCTATGCCGGCCTCGCGACGCCGCCGCGAGTCGGCGAGAACCTGCTGGGTAAGGCGGCCTTCAACCGCCTGGCCGCGGAGATCGGCGTCGCCGATCAGCTCATCTTCGTTGCCGGCAATGGTCTCTACTCGTTCAAAGGCACGGCCTATCGCCGCACGGGCTTGTTCGACCGGCTTCAGCTCGTCCAGGACGCCTTGACCATTCGCTTCACCGAGGAGAGCTATCGCTTCGTCGAGAAGCTGCAGGCGGCAGGCGCGCCAGACTTCCGAGAGATCGCCGTCTTCGCGGTGCCGGCGGAAAGCGGCTTCGATCCGCTCCGACCCTGGCGCCTGGAATTGCTGGTCGAGCGCAGGCTAGGCGACGCGGCGGTTCAACGCGCGATCTTTCCCCTGACCTACGCGCTGCCGGCCCACTACCGGATCGGCGAGGAAGCCGCGGCGGGGCCGGACTGGACCGCCGGCCTGCCCGGCGCCGGCGTCGATGCCGGCCAGCCGCTGTGGATCGGGCTCTGGCAGAAGCGCCGCGTCGAGATCGCCGCGCTTGTCCTGCTGCTGACCGTCTTGACCGGCTTGCTCGTCTTCCAGGATGCCCTGGTGCGGGACCGCCGCGTGTACCGTGGCGTGCGCATCGCCTTTCTCGCCGTCACCCTGGTCTGGCTCGGCTGGATCGCCGGCGGCCAGCTTTCCGTGATCAACGTGCTGACCTTCGTCAACGCGCTGCTGAGCGACTTCCGCTGGGAGTTCTTCCTGGTCGACCCGATCGTCTTCCTGCTGTGGAGCTACGTCGCGGTGGCTCTGCTGTTCTGGGGCCGGGGCGTGTTCTGCGGCTGGCTCTGCCCCTTCGGCGCCCTCCAAGAGCTCTTGAACGACGCCGCGCGCAAGCTGCGGGTTCCGCAGGTCAACCTGCCCTTCGCCATCCACGAGCGGCTCTGGCCGATCAAGTACATCCTCTTCCTCGGTCTCTTCGCGGTCTCCCTGCATTCCAGCAACCTCGCGGTCTTCGGCGCCGAGGTGGAGCCCTTCAAGACGGCCATCGCCCTGCGCTTCGTCCGCGCCTGGCCCTTCGTTCTCTACGCGGTGCTGCTGCTCGCGGCCGGCCTGTTCATCGAGCGTTTCTTCTGCCGCTATCTCTGCCCGCTGGGCGCCGCGCTCGCGATCCCGGCGCGCCTGCGCATGTTCGACTGGCTGAAGCGCAAGCACCAGTGCGGGCGCGAGTGCCATATCTGTGCCGTGCACTGCACCGTTCAGGCCATCCACCCCAACGGCACGATCAATCCAAACGAGTGCATTCACTGCTTGAACTGCCAGAACTTCTATTACGACGATCACACCTGTCCGCCCCTGATCGCCCGGCGCAAGCGCCGCGAGTCGCGCCAGGCGCGGCGGTCCGAAGCCGCATCCGGGAGCCCTAGTGATGGCGCGTGACGAAGCGGAACAGGCGCCGCCCCGGAAAGCCGGCCTGCTCGGGGCGGCGATCCTGTCCTATGGCTTTCGCGTGTTCTTCCTCCTGGCCGGCCTCTACGCGGCTCTATCGATGGCGGCCTGGCTGCTCTGGATCGGCCTGCACGCGATGAACGTCCAGGTCCTGAAGCCCTCGATCGCCATGCCGGTCCACCTCTGGCACGGCCATGAGATGCTGTTCGGTTACGGCCTGGCCGTCATCGCCGGCTTCCTCTTGACCGCGGTCCCGAGCTGGACCGGCCGCCGGCCCGTGGCGGGCGGCCTGCTCGCGCTGCTCAGCGGCGCTTGGCTGGCGGCGCGCCTGGCGAGCTGGAGCTCCGCCCACCTGCCGGCAGCCCTCGTCGCCGGGCTCGACCTGGCCTTCATCGCCTTTCTCGGCGGCCTGGTCGCCCGCGCGCTGCTCGCCGGCTGGTCGCCGCGCAACCTCGTCTTCCTGCCCGTGCTCGCCTGCCTGCTCGCGGCCAACCTGCTGGTCCACTTCGAGATGCTCGGGCTGATCGAAGACGGCATCGCGGTCGGGCTCACCCTGGCCCTCGATGCAATCCTCGTCCTAATCGCCGTGCTCGGCGGCCGGATCGTGCCGGCTTTCACGACCAACGCTCTGCGGCGCACCGGCGTCGAGCGTCTGCCACGCTCCTACAAGCCACTCGAGATTGCCGCCTTGGCGAGCATGGTTCTCCTTCTCCTGGCAGACCTCGCCTGGCCCGGCTCGAAGCTGACAGGCGCGGTGGCCGCCGTGGCCGCGGCCTGCAACGGACTGCGCATGGTCGGCTGGCGCAGCCGGCTGACGCTGGGTCAGCCGATCCTCTGGATCCTGCACCTGGCCTACGGCTGGCTGGTGCTGGGTCTGCTGCTCAAGGCGATCGCGCTGCTGAGCGGCGCGCTGTCGGAGATCACGGCGATCCATGCGCTCACGGTCGGCGCCATCGGCAGCATGACCTTGGGCGTGATGAGCCGGGCCGGCCTTGGCCATACGGGACGGCCCCTGGTCGCACCCGCGCCGA
>JAKSDN010001526.1 GCA_022360075.1 Kiloniellales bacterium
GAAGAACCTTCGGCGTCGCAAGATGGCTAAGAGCTTCGCGTCCAAGCGCGCCGAGCTCAAGGCGATCGCGCAGGATCGCTCGGCTGCGCCGGAGGAGCGTTTCCAGGCCTATCTCAGGCTGGCCAAGCTGCCGCGCAACTCGGCGCCGGCGCGCGTCCGCAACCGCTGCGACGTGACCGGTCGGCCGCGCGGCTACTACCGCAAGTTCCGCTTGTCGCGAATCGCGCTGCGCGACCTGGCCTCGGTCGGCCAGGTTCCCGGCATGGTCAAGGCGAGCTGGTAAGGGGAGGAGTCGCATCATGGCGATGAGCGATCCCCTCGGGGATATGCTGGCCCGTATAAGAAACGGCCAGCGGTCGAACAAGACGAAGGTCCGCGCGCCGGCCTCGCGGCTGCGATCCAACGTGCTCAATGTGCTGAAGCGCGAGGGCTATATCCGCGACTTCCGCCCGGTGGAGAACGGCAGCGGCCATCCCGAGCTCGAGATCGAGCTGAAGTACGCCGATGGCACGCCGGTGATCCGCGAGATCGCAAGGGTGTCGCGGCCGGGCCGTCGGGTCTATTCGAAGATCAAGGAATTGCCCCGCTACTACAATGGCTTGGGCATTCAGATCCTGTCGACGCCGCGCGGCGTCATGTCGGATCACGAGGCCCGGGCGAACAACGTCGGCGGCGAAGTCCTCTGCCGGGTGTTTTGAGGAACAGTCCATGTCCCGCGTAGGTCAGAAACCGGTGGAAGTTCCCGACGGCGTTCAGGTCTCCCTGAACGGCCGCTCGGTCACCGCCAAGGGCAAGCTCGGCGAGCTGAGCTTCGATATGGTCGACTACGTCTCGGCGGCGCTCGAGGACGGCAAGATCGTGGTCAAGCCCTCGGAGGAGTCGAAGCGGGCAAGGGCCATGTGGGGCACGACGCGATCGCGCCTGCAGGCCTTGGTGACCGGCGTGTCGGAAGGCTTCAGCCGGCAGCTCGAGATCAACGGCGTCGGCTATCGCGCCCAGGTCCAGGGCAGCACGCTCAATCTCCAGCTCGGCTACAGCCACGACATCCCTTATCCGATCCCGGCCGGCATCTCGATCGTGGGTGAGTAGCCGACCAGCATCGCAATCTCGGGTGCCGACAAGCAGCAGGTCGGCCAGGTGGCGTCGGAGATCCGCGCGTTCCGTCCGCCCGAGCCCTACAAGGGCAAGGGGATCAAGTACGCCGACGAGGTCATCCTGCGTAAGGAAGGCAAGAAGAAGTAAGGCGATGAGCAAAATCCTATCACCCCGACAGCGCCGCTTCCGGCGGGTCCGCTCGCGCATCCGCCGAAAGAGCCAGGGCCGGCCCCGTCTTTCGGTCTTTCGCTCCAACAAGCACATCTACGCCCAGGTCATCGACGATCGGCAGGGCCTGACGCTGGCCGCCGCCTCGACCTTGGACAAGGATCTGCGCACCGAGATCAAGGGCGGCGGCGATACAGAGGCGGCGGCGAAGGTCGGCAAGCTGGTGGCCGAGCGCGCGGTCAAGGCCGGGGTCAGCAAGGTCGTCTTCGATCGCGGCGCCTATCTCTTTCACGGCCGCGTCAAGGCCCTGGCGGAGGCGGCCCGCGAGGGCGGCCTCGACTTCTGAGGATTAGGAAAGCATGGCACGTTCACCAAGGGGCGATAGGCGCGGCGGTCGCGATGACCGCGGGCGCGACGAGCCGGAGCTGCTGGAGAAGCTGGTCGGCATCAATCGCGTGGCCAAGGTGGTCAAGGGCGGCCGGCGCTTCGGCTTTGCCGCGCTGGTGATCGTCGGCGACGGACGGGGCCGCGCGGGCTACGGCCACGGCAAGGCGCGCGAGGTGCCCGAGGCGATCCGCAAGGCGACCGAGCAGGCCAAGCGCAACATGGTGCGCGTGCCGCTGCGCGAGGGCCGGACCCTGCACCACGACGTGCGCGGGCGCTACGGCGCCGGCCGGGTCGTGCTGCGCGCCGCCGATCCGGGCACGGGCATCATCGCCGGCGGCCCGATGCGCGCGATCTTCGAGTCGCTCGGCGTCCAGGACGTGGTCGCCAAGTCGATCGGCACGCCCAACCCGCACAACATGATCAAGGCCACCTTCGATGCCCTGACCAACAGCGCCAGCCCGCGCATGGTCGCGCAGCGCCGGGGCAAGAAGGTCTCCGACATCCTCGGCCGGCGCGAAGCGACCGCCGAGGCGGGCGAGGCCGCAGAGGCCTAAGGCTTAAGGTCAGGATCGAGCCATGGCAGAGAAGAAGAAGACCATCACCGTCCGCCAGATCGGCAGCCCGATCGGACGGCCCAAGGACCAGAGGGAGACCCTGATCGGGCTCGGGCTCAACAAGATGCGCCGCACGCGCGAGCTCGAGGACACGCCTTCGGTGCGCGGCATGATCAACAAGGTCAGCCATCTCGTCGAGATCGTCGACGGCAACTAGGGCACGCTGCGACGGCGCGCGGCCTTGTAGGGACCTGAAGCAATGAAGTTGAACGAACTCAGAGACAACCCCGGCGCCCGCCACGCGCGCAAACGCGTCGGCCGCGGTCCTGGGTCTGGGACCGGCAAGACCGCCGGCAAGGGCCACAAGGGCCAGAAAGCGCGCAGCGGCGTGGCCATCAAGGGCTTCGAGGGCGGCCAGATGCCGCTCTACCGCCGCCTGCCGAAGCGCGGCTTCAACAACATCTTCGCCAAGCGTTTCACGGTCGTGAACCTCGGCCGCCTGCAGCAGGCGATCGACGCCGGCAAGCTCGATGCCAGCCAGCCGATCGATCAGGGCGCGATGACCGCGGCTGGCCTGGTCAAGAACGCGCGAGACGGGATTCGTCTCCTTGCAAAAGGCGAGCTCAAGGCCAAAGTCTCCATCGAGGTCTCGGGCGCCTCGAAGGCAGCCCAGGAGGCCGTCGAGAAGGCCGGCGGCAGCCTGACGGTGAAGGCGGCCAAGGCCGGCGGCGCAGCGCAGGACGGCGGCAAAGACAAGAGCGAAAAGCCAGCGGCGGACAGTGACGGCGCCGGTGCGCCTGCGGATGCGTGAGACGCAGATAGCGCGCGAGGACTGAGACGCAATGGCATCGGCCGCCGAGCAGCTAGCTCAAAGCATCAATTTCGGAGCGCTTTCGAAAGCGACCGAACTGAAGAAGCGCATCTGGTTCACGCTGGGTGCGCTTATCATCTATCGGCTCGGCACCTACATTCCCGCGCCCGGGATCGACCCCTTCGTCCTGGCGCAGATATTCGAGCAGCACCAGGGCGGCATCCTCGGCATCTTCGACATGTTCGCCGGCGGCGCGCTCGGGCGCATGACGATCTTCGCCTTGAACATCATGCCCTACATCTCGGCGGCGATCATCATGCAGCTCCTGACGGCGGTCTCGCCGACGCTGGAGCAGCTCAAGAAGGAAGGCGAGGCCGGGCGCAAGCGGATCAACCAGTACACCCGCTACGGCACGGTGGTGCTGGCGGCCTTCCAGTCCTACGGCATCGCCGTCGGGCTCGAGCAGACCACGGGCCCGACCGGCTCGGCGGTGATCGAGCCGGGCCTGTTCTTCCGCGTCTCGATGGTGATCACGCTGACCGGCGGGACTATCTTCCTGATGTGGCTGGGCGAGCAGATCACCCAGCGCGGGGTCGGCAACGGGATCTCGCTGATCATTTTCTCCGGCATTGTCGCCAATCTGCCCCTCGCGCTGGCCGGAACGCTCGAGCTCGGCCGCACGGGCGCGCTTTCGGCCGGCATCATCATCTTCTTCCTGATCATGTCCGTGGCCGTGATCGCGTTCATCGTGTTCATGGAGCGCGCGCAGCGGCGATTGGTGGTCCAGTATCCCAAGCGTCAGGTCGGCAACAAGATGTTCGGCGGCGAGGCGACCCACCTGCCGCTCAAGCTGAACTCCGCCGGCGTGATCCCGCCGATCTTCGCTTCCTCGCTGCTGTTGATGCCCTTGACCGTGACGGGATTTTCCGGCGGCACCGGGCCGGAGTGGATGACGACCATCTCGGCCTATCTGGGCCATGGCCAGCCGCTCTATCTCATCCTTTACATCTCCATGATCGTGTTCTTCTGCTTTTTCTACACCTCGATCGTGTTCAATCCGGTGGACACGGCCGACAATCTGAAGAAGCACGGCGGCTTCATCCCGGGCATCCGGCCCGGCAAGAACACGGCCGACTACATCAACTTCGTCCTGACCCGGCTGACCGTCGTGGGCGCGGGTTACCTCGCCCTGGTCTGCCTGTTGCCGGAGATCCTGATCTCGCGCTACGCGGTGCCGTTCTACTTCGGCGGCACCAGCCTCCTCATCGTCGTATCGGTCACTTTGGACACGGTGGGCCAGATCCACTCCCACCTCCTGGCGCACCAATACGAGGGCCTGATCAAGAAGGCGAAGCTCAAAGGGGGCAGGCGCGCGCGATGAACATCATCCTTCTCGGCCCGCCGGGCGCCGGCAAGGGCACCCAAGCCAAGCGAATCGAGGAAAATCACACGGTCGTGCAGCTCTCGACCGGCGAGATGCTGCGCGCCGCCGTGGCCTCGGGCAGCGAACTGGGCCAGCAGGCCAAGGAGATCATGGACGCCGGTCAGCTCATGCCCGATGCACTGATGGTCGAGATGATCTCCGACCGGATCGAGGCGCCGGACTGCGGCAACGGATTCATCCTCGACGGCTTTCCGCGCACGCTGGGCCAGGCCGAGGCGCTCGACCGCATGCTCGAGCAGAAGGGCCTGCGTCTGGATGCGGTGGTCGAGATCAAGGTCGACGACAAGGCCCTGGTCGAGCGCATCGAGACCCGGATCAAGGAGTCCGGAGAGGGCAGCGCCCGCTCCGACGACAACGTCGAGACGCTGAAAAAGCGACTCGATGTCTATCACGCCCAGACCGCGCCGATCCTGCCCTACTACGAGCAGCGGGGCATCTTGAAGTCGGTCGACGGCATGGCGAGCATCGACGAAGTGACGGACCAGATCGAATCGATTCTGAACGGGACATAGCGAGACGGAATGCGGTCAAGCGAGGTTGACTTGCGGGCGGCGAGCCCTATACTCGCCGCCGCTCGGCGCTTCCGCGACCGGGCTATTTTGCCTGTCCTCATGCTCAGATAGCCCTTCGACGGACGGTTCGGCGAAGCGAAGTTAGGGAGACCGCGCGTGGCACGCATTGCTGGCGTCAACATTCCAACCCAGAAGCGGGTTGCTATTGCCTTGACCTACATCCACGGCATCGGCCGCTCGAAGGCCGCCGAGATCTGCCAGAAGGTCGGCATACCCGATGAACGGCGAGTCAATGAGCTGACCGACGACGAGGTGGTCCGGGTCCGCGAGGCCATCGACCGCGACTATCTGGTCGAGGGCGATCTCCGCCGCGAAGTGGCCATGAACATCAAACGCTTGATGGATCTCGGCTGCTATCGCGGTTTGCGGCATCGCAAGGGCCTGCCGGTCCGCGGCCAACGCACCCACACCAATGCGCGAACCCGCAAGGGTCCCGCGCGTCCGATCGCCGGCAAGAAGAAATAGCGCAAGACGTACGGCGCCGGTTGCCGTACGCAGGTTAGGAGAAAAGGCTCTATCATGGCCAAGCCGCAAGCGCGATTGCGCCGCCGCGAGCGTAAGAACATCACCTCCGGCATCGCGCATGTCAGCGCGACGTTCAACAACACGACGATCACGATAACGGATGTCCAAGGCAACGCGATCTCCTGGTCGTCGGCGGGCAGCCAGGGCTTCAAGGGATCGCGCAAGTCCACGCCCTACGCCGCGCAGTTGGCGGCGGAGGACGCCGGACGCAAGGCCATGGACCATGGCATGAAGACGCTCGAGGTCAACGTAAAGGGCCCGGGTTCGGGCCGCGAGTCGGCCTTGCGGGCCCTTCAGGCCTGCGGTTTCACCATCACGGCGATCCGCGACGTTACGCCGATTCCGCACAACGGCTGTCGCCCGCCGAAGAAGCGTCGGGTCTAGGTCTATGCGACAGGGGGCGCTGGACGCCCCGGGCGCGGGCGGAAGGGGGCCTAGGGGCGCCGCCGCGGGTGCTGAACAGCGGAACGGTCGTCGGAGCGGTAAGCGCGCCGGCGCGCTTTGATCGGAGATCACATGCCATTGCTACAGCCTGCAACTCGTGAGGGCTCAATAGTGCTGCAGAAGAACTGGACGGAACTCATCAAGCCGAACAAGCTGGACATTCAGCCTGGCCACGACCCGCAAAGGAATGCCAGGGTGGTCGCCGAGCCGCTCGAGCGCGGTTTCGGCCTCACCCTCGGCAATGCCCTGCGCCGGGTGCTCCTGTCGTCGCTCCAGGGCGCGGCGGTGACCAGCATTCAGATCGATGGCGTGCTGCACGAGTTCTCCTCGATCGCCGGCGTCCGCGAGGACGTGACCGACATCGTGCTCAATGTGAAGCAGGTCGCGTTGCGCATGCACGGCGAGGGTCCCAAGCGCATGCGCCTGCGCTCCGACGGCCCGGGCGAGGTGACCGCGGGGCAGATCGAGACCGGCCACGACATCGAGGTGATGAATCCCAGCCTCGTGATCTGCACGCTGGACGATGGCGCGCACATCGACATGGAGCTGACGGTCGAGACCGGCAAGGGCTATGTCGCGGGCTCACAGAACCGGCCGGACGACGCGCCGATCGGCCTGATCCCGGTCGATGCGGTCTTCTCGCCGGTGCGCAAGGTCGCCTACAAGGTCGACAACACCCGCGTCGGCCAGGTCACCGATTACAACAAGCTCTCCATGGACATCGAGACCAATGGTGCGGTCACGCCGGAGGACGCGGTGGCCCTGGCGGCCCGCATCCTGCAGGACCAGCTCCAGCTCTTCATCAACTTCGAGGAGCCGAAGTCCGGCGTCTCCGAGGAGCAGCCGGCCGAGCCGCCCTTCAACAAGAATTTGCTGCGCAAGGTCGACGAGCTCGAGCTCTCGGTCCGCTCGGCGAACTGCCTGAAGAACGACAACATCGTCTACATCGGCGATCTCGTGCAGAAGACCGAGGCGGAGATGCTGCGCACGCCGAACTTCGGGCGCAAGTCGCTGAACGAGATCAAGGAGGTGCTCGCTCAGATGGGCCTGCACCTGGGCATGGAGATCTCCAATTGGCCGCCCGAGAACATCGAGGACCTGGCCAAGAAGCTGGAAGAGCCCTACTGACGCGCTGCGCCGCCTTGCGCGGCGCGCGACGATCGCAGGGATGAATTGGGGGCCGCGGGGGTCCCGGCCCGCCGTACCGGTACCGATCTCGGGACCGCGGCGCGCGGGAAGCGCAATCGGTCTCGTCCGCGAGGCCCGGCATGAAAGGGATCCGGTGACATGCGCCACGGCCTGAGCTATCGCAAGTTCAACCGCACGTCGGAGCATCGCAAGGCGATGTTCGGCAACATGGCGGCCTCGCTGCTCAAGCACGAGCAGATCAAGACCACCTTGCCGAAGGCCAAGGACCTGCGGCGCTTCGTCGACCGATTGATCACGCTCGGCAAGCGCGGTGACCTGCACGCCCGCCGCCAGGCACTGGCGGTCCTGCGCGACCGCCAGATCACGGCCAAGCTGTTCGGCGAGCTGGCCGAACGCTACAAGGAGCGGCCGGGCGGCTACACGCGGGTCCTGAAGGCCGGGTTCCGCTACGGCGACATGGCACCGATGGCCGTGATCGAGCTGGTCGAGCGCAATCCCGAAGCCAAGGGACAGGACTCGGGCCCGACCCAGGACGCTGAGGAAGACGGCGAGGGCGGCGAGGACTAGAGCCTCGGTCAGGACGCTTGAGAGGGGGCAGCCGTTCGCGGCTGCCTTCTGTCGTTTTGGCCCAGCCTTCTCCCATTGCAAGGTCCAATGGCAGGAGTCATGGGTCCTGACGTTTGATGCTCTTGAGGTTTCCATGCCCTGTCCCCCTCATGCTGAGCTTGTCGAAGCATGAGGATTGCTCGGAGCAAGGGCCGACGTCAGAGCTATCCTCACCCTTCGACAGGCTCAGGATGAGGCGATTGGGATGACAGCGATTGGCGTTAAGCGGCGTTTGAACGCGACCCGGGAGTCAACGTCAATGACCCTTGGTGTAAGATGTCGCAGCGGGACCGCCGCTTCCCACCCGAGACGGAGGTAACGAAGTGTCGCCGCTAAACCGGCTTGCCTGCCTGGTCGCCTTGCTCCTGGGGATCTCCCTGGCGCCGCCGGCGCTGGCGGCCGAAAGCAAGCAGGTGCCGCAGTCGCGGGCCGAGATCCAGCTCTCCTTCGCACCGGTCGTCAAAGCGGCCGCGCCGGCCGTCGTCAACATCTACACCAAGCGGACCGTGAGCCGCCACTCCGGCTTCTCGCCGATGTTCGACGACCCGTTCTTCAAGCGTTTCTTCGGCGAAGGCTTCGGCTTCTTCGGCATGCCGAGGGACCGGGTGCAGAATTCTCTGGGCTCGGGCGTCATCGTCGATCCGGAAGGCCTGATCGTCACCAATTTCCACGTCATCAAGGAGGCCGATCAGATCCGTGCGGTGCTGAGCGACCGGCGCGAGTTCGAGGCCGAGATCATGCTGGCCGACGAGGACACCGATCTGGCGGTCTTGCGCCTCGTGGCCGACGGCGAGCGCTTCCGGGCCTTGGAATTCGGCGATTCCGACGCCATCGAGGTCGGCGATCTGGTCCTGGCGATCGGCAATCCCTTCGGCGTGGGCCAGACCGTGACATCGGGGATCATCTCGGCCCTGGCGCGCACGCAAGCCGGGATCAGCGACTACAGCTTCTTCATCCAGACCGACGCGGCGATCAATCCGGGCAACTCCGGCGGCGCCCTGGTCACACTCGACGGGCGGCTGGTCGGCATCAACACGGCGATCTTCTCGCGCGGCGGCGGCTCGATCGGCATCGGCTTTGCGGTGCCGGCGAACATGGTGCGCACCGTGGTCGCGAGCGCGCGCAGCGGCGGCCGGATCATGCGTCCCTGGCCCGGGCTCGTCGGGCAGGCGGTGACCTCGGACCTCGCCGAGGGCTTCGGCCTGCAGCGGCCGGGCGGCGTGATCGTCAGCCGCACCTACGACAGCGGGCCGGCGGCGCGCGCCGGCATCCGCAAGGGCGACGTCATCCTCACGGTCGAGGGCCGCCCCGTGGAGGACTTCCAGGCGCTGCGCTACCGCCTGGCGACCCGCGAGCTCGGCAGCGAGGCGGAGGTCGAAGTCTGGCGCAACGGCGCGCCAATCCGGCTTGCCATGGCCATGGAGGAAGCGCCGGAGACGCCGCCGCGGCAGGAGACCCTGCTCCGCGGCCGTCACCCCTTCGCCGGCGCGCGCATGGCGAATCTCTCGCCCGCTTTGGCGGAGGAGCTCGATCTGGTGGGCATTTGGGAGGGGGTCATCATCACCGGCATCTCGCGCGGCAGCACGGCCGCCCGCATAGGCTTCCGCCCCGGCGATGTCATCCTCGCGATCAACGGCAGCACGGTCGAGCAGCTCGACGACCTGGTTCCGCTCCTGGGAGACGCGCTACCGCGCTGGGCCGTCAGCTTTCGCCGCGACGGCCGCGTGCGGACCGTCGAGATCGGCGGCTGACGTGGCCTCAGAGGGACGGAAGGCAGCGGGGTGAGCGGGCTCTTCGAGGCGCAGGCACCGCGGCCCTTGGCCGACCGGCTGCGCCCACAGCGCCTCGCGGAGGTCGTCGGACAGGACCACCTGCTCGCCGGCGAGGCCCCGATCGGGCGTATGCTTGCCGCCGGGCGTCTCGGCTCCATGGTGCTCTGGGGGCCGCCGGGCAGCGGCAAGACGACCATCGCACGGTTGCTGGCCGACGTCAGCGACTACGCCTTCGAGCCGCTCTCGGCGGTCTTCTCCGGCGTCGCCGACCTGCGCAAGGTCTTCCAGCGGGCCAAGGAGCGTCGGCTGGCGGGGCAGGGCACGCTGCTCTTCATCGACGAGATCCACCGCTTCAATCGGGCCCAGCAGGACGGCTTCCTGCCCTACGTGGAGGACGGCACGGTCATCCTGGTCGGCGCCACGACGGAAAACCCTTCCTTCGAGCTCAACGCGGCCCTGCTGTCGCGCTGCCAGGTCTTCGTGCTGCATCGCCTGGGCCCGGACTCGCTGGAAGAGCTGCTGCGCCGTGCCGAGGCCGAGATCGGCCGCGAACTGCCGCTGACGGCGGAGGCGCGCGCCGCCCTGATCGCCATGGCCGACGGTGACGGCCGCTACCTGCTCAACCTGGCCGAGGAGCTCTGCGATCTGCCCGCGGGCGATGCCGTGGATGCCGCCGGTCTGGCCGCCGTCGTGCAGAAGCGTGCGCCGCTGTACGACAAGGCCCAGGAAGGCCACTACAACCTGATCAGCGCTCTGCACAAGTCGCTGCGCGGCTCCGACTGTGACGCGGCGCTCTACTGGATGGCGCGCATGCTGAGCGCGGGCGAGGACCCGAACTACGTCGCCCGCCGCCTGGTCCGCTTCGCCGTGGAGGACATCGGTCTCGCCGATCCGGTCGCCCTGACCCAGAGCATCGCCGCCTGGCAAGCCTACGAGCGGCTGGGCAGCCCCGAGGGCGAGCTGGCGCTGGCCCAGGCGGCGATTTATCTGGCGACGGCGCCGAAATCGAACGCCGCATACCGGGCCTTCGGTCAGGCGGCGAAGGCGGCCAAGGAGACCGGCTCGCTGATGCCGCCGCAACACATCCTCAACGCGCCGACCCGCCTGATGAAGGAGCTGGGCTACGGCGCCGGCTATGCCTACGACCATGACCAGCCCGAGGCTTTCTCGGGCCAGGACTACTTTCCCGAGGACATGGCCCGGCGCGCCTTTTATCAGCCCGTCGAGCGGGGATTCGAGCGCGAGGTCCGCAAGCGTCTCGCCTATTGGGCCAAGCTGCGCAACGAACGGACCGATTCGTCCGACAGCGAGCCTTAGGACGCGACTTCCGGGCAGTAGGCGGCGCCGAGAAAAGGCCCGAGGTCCGCGTTCTGAACCAGAATGGCGCAGCCCTCATCGGCAGCCAGCCCCGGCTTGGCAAGCTCGATTGAAGAAGCGCGGCCCGACCAGTCGCCGATCGCGCGCAGCTCCGTGACGATGTTGTGGTTGGCGAGCGTCTTGCCCTTGTTCTCCCCGGCCACCACATCGGTGACCTTGGCACGCTTGAAGCGCGCCAGCCAGACGGTGCCGCCCGCCGGCAGATCGCCGTCGAGGAAGACCCGGAGCGACCGGTCTCGCCGCGACTCGACCTTGACCGTGAGTGGATGCGGTCCGGCGGACTGGGCCAGGGCGATGGCGTTGAGAACGGCCCTGCGCCGGCTGCCGACCGCGTCGTGCGTCCCCGCGATCACCATCTGCGGCGTATAGACCCGGCTGCTCTCCAGATGCTGCGCATAGAGCCTTTGTCGCTGGCTATAGGCGGGGTCTGAGAAGGGGTCCTTCCATTGGCCCGCCGAGCCGTAGACGAGGTCGTTCCAGTAATCGACATGGAACTCAAGCGCGATCACGTCGCGTCGTTCTGCAAGTTCTCCGAGAAATGCCTCGGCCGGCGGGCAAGAGTAGCAGGCCTGCGAGGTGAAGAGCTCGACCACGACGGGACGCTGGCCGGGGGTGGGATCGGCCACCACCGCGTCGCCGGAAAGCAGCGCCAAGAACAGGGCGGCGGCGGCATAGGCCTTGTAGCGGGCCCGCGGTCCGGTTGGGCTTGTCGGGCCCGGGCATCGAGAGCTTTGCACATTGCGTAGGGCTGCCATGAAACCTTGCCTGTTGCTCCAGACTGACCGTTCCATAATGTTTCGCGACAATCCTACAGCATGTTGGTGGATCGCCCGCTAACAGCATGCTGACGAAGGTGCAAATTTTCGAGAGATCATTGCGTATGGCGGATTATCTGAGGCCCGAACGCGATCGCGTCGCCCTTCTAACGATCAACGCGCAGAGGGACTTCACCGCCAAGGGATCGCCGCTGAGGGCCTGTGGGGTCGAGCGGGCGGTGCCGAAAATGGGGCGCTTGGCCACGGCTTTCCGGGCCTTCGGAGCGCCCATTTTTCATGCGGTTAGGCTCTACCGCCCCGATGGCTCGAACGTCGACAGTTTTCGCCGCCAGGCGGTCGAGGAGGGCTTGCGCGTGCTCATGCCCGGCACCTCGGGAGTCGAGTTGATCGAGCAGGTCAAGCCGGCGGCCGACATTCGCCTTGTGCCGCGCCTCTTGTTCGACGGCGAGTTTCAGGCCTTCGAGCCGCGCGAGTGGAGCTTCTACAAGCCGCGCTGGGGCGCCTTTCACGACACGGGCCTGGAAGACCGGTTGCGGCAGGCCGGGGCAACCACGCTGGTTATCTGTGGTTGCAATTTCTCAACCAGTGGTCGCGCGACGGTCTATGAGGCCGGCGCCCGCGATTTCCGTGTGATTCTCGTGCCCGACGCTCTGACCGGCGCCGACGAGAGCGCGATCCGCGAGATGGGGCGGATCGGCATCTACCTGATGAACACCGACGATTGCATCGGCTGGCTCAATGGCCCCAAGCGAGGCTCGGCCGCGGCTTAGGTCCACTGCGCCTTTCGCGATTTTGGGAGAGCTTGCCCGCGAGACAGGAACTCGGGGCGGCGCTTGGATGAGGGGCCGGCTAGGCCTTGAAGATGCTCAAGGCGATGATGGAGAGCAGAAGGCCGAGCATCACGTATTCGATCATGGTCTCTCCCGACTGATCCTCAATGAATGCGCCGAGCCTGGATCTCATACCGCATCTCCCGCGCCCCAGCTTGGCTTAATAGATTATAAACTTTTCGATAAAATTCAATCAAAATGAAGCAGAAGTCCAAGTTAATTTCGTTAGTCAATAATATTAACCTTAATTCCTCAAATATTTACTGAAGATATAGGGAGCCAGGCAGGCCTGTGGTGTGACCAAGAAGTGATTTGTTCACTGGGGCGGAAGGTGATTTACGAGGCAGCGTATGCCTTGCGTTTGCCCCTTTCAGCGCGCTTTGCTAGGACAGCAAGCAACCGGCGTGAAAAGCCGCGTGATCGCCGATCCGCGTTAGGCGAGTAGCATCAGAGGGGGTTGCCGTGAAGGTTCTCTTGGCCGTGGCCGCGGGCGGGGCCATCGGGGCGGTGGGCCGTTATCTCCTCGTCACCCAGGTGGGCCATTGGTTCGGAACCGCGTTCCCCCTCGGCACCATCGTCGTCAACGTGCTGGGATCCTTTATCCTTGGTGCCTTGGTCGAGATCATGGCACTGGCCTGGTCGCCATCGCTCGAGCTTCGCGCACTCCTGACCGTGGGCGTTCTCGGCGCCTTCACCACGTTCTCGACCTTCTCGATGGACGTGGTCCTGCTGCACGAGCGCGGCGCGACGCTGCAGGCCGCCGGCTACATCCTGGTCTCGGTGATCCTGTCGATCGCCGCCTTCTTCGCGGCCATGCGGCTTTTCCGCGTCATCCTGCCCTGAAGGGGATGGCCTTGGCCCAGGTCGAAACCCGCGTCATCGCCGACGATGAGGCCGATCTTCGGCTCGACCGCTGGTTTCGCCGCCACTTCCCGGCACTCGGCCACGGCCGGCTCGAGAAGCTCCTGCGCACGGGCCAGGTCCGGCTCGACGGCAAGCGCGCCAAGGCCAGCACGCGGCTGCTCCCTGGCCAGACCGTGCGCGTGCCGCCCCTTGCGCCTTGCGGGGCGACGCCACGGGCGGGCGAGGCAGTATCACGGCCTCCCGCCGTCAGCGAGGCCGAGCGCGAGGCGCTGCGGCGCGCGCTGCTCCACATCGACGACGCCGTGATCGCGATCGACAAGCCCGCCGGCCTGGCGGTCCAGGGCGGTAGCGGCCAAAAACGCCATCTCGACGCCATGCTCGAGGCCCTACGATTCGAGGCGGCGGAGCGGCCGCGCCTGGTCCACCGCCTCGACAAGGA
>JAKSDN010000473.1 GCA_022360075.1 Kiloniellales bacterium
CCCGGCCGCTACCGGCTGGAGGCGGCGCAGGCGGTGACGATCGACGGCGTCGCCTATGAGCCCGGTGCCGAGATCGTGCTCGCGGTGGGCCACCACCGGGCCATGTCGAGCGGTCCCGGGCAGCCGGCAGCCCTGCGTTGGGCCGCCGCCCGGCCCGGCCCGGCCCTCGCGCCGCCCGAAGAGCCGCTCTACCGCGGCTTTTGAGGCGGCAGGCCTCGATCTAACGGCTTCTTAAGGCGGTTTCGCTAGCTTTCTGACGGCTCAGGCAGAGCCCGAGGGACGAGCCCCATGAAGCTGATCGTCCAGATTCCCTGCTTCAACGAAGAGCAGACCCTGCCGCAGACGCTCGCGGACATTCCCCGCGAGATCGACGGAGTCGAGCGGCTCGAGCTGCAGGTCATCGACGATGGCTCCAGCGACCGCACCGTCGAGGTGGCGCAGGCGCTCGGCGTCCATCACATCGTGCGGCACAAGGGCAACAAGGGCCTGGCGCAGGCTTTCCGGACCGGCATCGATCACGCTCTCGCCTGCGGCGCGGACATCATCGTCAACACCGACGGCGCCAATCAATACGCGGGCGCGGACATCCCGCGCCTGATCGCGCCGATTCTCGCCGGCGAGGCCGACATCGTAATCGGCGACCGCGAGACCCGTAAGGTCGCGCACTTCTCGGCCTTGAAGAAGCTGCTGCAGGCGCTCGGCAGTTTCGTCGTGCGCCGCCTGTCGCGGACGCAAGTGCCGGACGCGGTCAGCGGCTTTCGCGCGCTCTCGCGCGAGGCCGCGCTCGACCTCAACATCGTCTCACGCTTCAGCTACACGATCGAGATGGTGATCCAGGCCGGCCGCAAGGGCATGGCCATCGCCTCGGTGCCGGTGCGCACCAACCCCAAGACGCGCGAGTCGCGCCTGTTCAAGTCCATCCCGCGCTTCATCGCCCGCTCGCTGGCCACGATGCTGCGCATCTACACCATGTACCACCCGCTGCGGGCCTTCTGTTATCTCGGCCTCGCGCTCGCCGGGCTGGGTCTGCTGCCAATTCTGCGTTTCCTCTATTTCTACGTCCAGGATGGCGGCGCGGGGCACATTCAGTCCCTGGTGCTCGGCGGGGTTCTCGTGGTGATCGGCCTGACCACCTTGCTGATCGGCCTGCTCGCCGACCTGATCAACTTCAACCGCCAGCTCTTGGAGACGACGCTGGAGAA
>JAKSDN010000669.1 GCA_022360075.1 Kiloniellales bacterium
CGTGGGCGACGGGTTGCGCGACGCGCTCGATCCGCGACTGAAGCGGAGTTGACGATGGCGCTCCTCGAAATCCGCGATCTGGTCGTCGAGTTCGATACCACCTACGGCACGTTCAGGGCGGTCGACGGGGTGTCGCTGACCGTCGACGGCGGCGAAATCCTCGCCATCGTCGGCGAATCCGGTTCGGGCAAGTCGGTGGCGATGCTCGCCGTCATGGGCCTTCTGCCTTGGAGCGCCAAGGTCAGCGCCAGCCGCCTCGCCTTCGACGGCAACGACCTGACCGCGCTGACCCCGCGGCAACGCCGGGCGATCATCGGCAAGGACATGGCGATGATCTTCCAGGAGCCCATGTCGAGCCTCAACCCATGCTTCACCGTCGGCTTCCAAATCAACGAGGCATTGAAGACTCATCTCGACCTCGATCGCGAAGCGCGTCGCCGGCGCTCGCTTTATCTTCTCTCGGCCGTCGGCATCTCAGACGCCGAAAGGCGGCTCAAGGCCTTTCCGCATCAATTGTCGGGAGGGATGAATCAGCGGGTGATGATCGCCATCGCGCTTGCCTGTCAACCCAAGCTGATCATCGCCGACGAGCCGACGACGGCCCTCGACGTCACCATCCAGGCGCAAATCCTCGATCTTCTCCTGCAGCTACAGAGGGAAACCGGAACGGCGCTCGTCCTGATCACCCATGACATGGGGGTTGTCGCCGAAACCGCGGAGCGTGTGGGCGTCCTCTATGCCGGGCAGAAGGTGGAGGAGCAGCCCGTGGGCGGACTGTTCGCGGATCCCTTTCACCCCTATACGGCCGCTCTCCTGTCGGCACTGCCCGAACGCGCCGTCGGTCGCCGCCTGCCATCGATCGGCGGCGTGGTTCCGGGACTGTTCGACCGTCCGCCCGGCTGCCTGTTCGCGCCGCGCTGCCAATACGCAACCGAGCTGTGCAGAACCACCAAGCCGGCCCGGCGTCCGGCGGAAGACGGCGCGGCGCTGTGCCACTATCCGCTCGACGGCGGCGAGCCGCGCGGCTGGACCGCGCCGGCGCAGGACGAACCGGCATGACCCAGGGAACCGATCCGGTCCTCGAGGTCCGCGACGTCGCCATGTTCTATCGCGTGCCGCGCGGACCGTTTGCGAAAGAACTCACGGTCAAAGCGGTCGACGGTGTCAGCTTCACGCTGGCCGCGGGCAAGACGCTGGCTGTCGTCGGCGAATCGGGCTGCGGCAAGTCGACGCTCGCGCGCATCGTCACCATGATCGAAGCGCCGACCGCCGGGCGGCTTGTCGTCAACGGCGAGGACGTTACCGATGCCGACCGCGACAGGCGCAAGGCGCTGCGCGCCGAGATCCAAATCGTCTTTCAGGACCCCTATGGTTCGCTCAATCCGCGGCAGA
>JAKSDN010000825.1 GCA_022360075.1 Kiloniellales bacterium
CCCAGCCGTTGATATTGCGGTCGAACACCGCCGGCTTGCCTTCCTCATAGCCCATATGCACGTCTTCGAGCCAGTTGAGGTCGTCCCAACCCATGACCTCTATGTACTGCTTGAGGAAGGGCGTCAGGCGCTCGTAGTCGGGCAGCAGGTTGACATCGTAGCGATCGCCGATGTGCTGGCCGATCTCCTGCTCGCGCGTCGAGTCGAGGCCGTCACTCTTGAGGAAGTAGTCGACGTCTTTCTGGTCTGTCATGGTCTTGTGTTCCCGGTCTTCGTGGCGGCTGGCGCCGAGCGATCCTCACCCTTCGACAAGCTCAGGATGAGGTGAGAGATCAGAGTTAGCCCCTCATGCTGAGCCTGTCGAAGCATGAGGACGGCTCCCCAGTGACCTCAATAGCGCGTCATGTCGGGCCGGCCGACGGTGTACTGCGAGCCGGCGAGCGGCACCATCGCCAAGGCCGAGGCCTCCATGGTCAAGGCCGCCAGGTCCTCGGGCTCGAGCGAGTGCACGTTGGTCTTGCCGCAGGCCCGCGCCATCATCTGGCATTCGATCGCCAGGCAGTGCAGGAAGTTGTAGACCCGCTCGGCCGCCGCATCGGGATCGAGCCGGGCGCGCAACGTGGGGTCCTGCGTCGCCACGCCGACCGGACAGCGCCCGGTGTGGCAGTGGTAGCAGTAGCCGGCCTCCACGCCCATCTCGGCCTCGAAGTCGGCCTCGGGGATGTCCTTGTTGCAGTTCAAGGCCATCAGCACCGAGTGGCCGATGGCCACGGCGTCGGCGCCGAGCGCGAGCGCCTTGGCGATGTCGCCGCCGTTCCTGATGCCGCCGGCATAGACCAGCGAGATCTCGCCGGTCTTGCCGACGTCGTCGAGCGCCTTGCGGGCCTGGCGAATCGCGGCGATGCCGGGCACGCCGGTCTCCTCGGTCGCGAGATGCGGGCCGGCGCCGGTGCCGCCCTCCATGCCGTCGATGTAGATCATGTCGGGATCGGTCTTGGCCGCCATGCGCACGTCGTCGTAGACCCGCGCCGCGCCGAGCTTGAGCTGGATCGGGATCTGCCCGTCGGTCGCCTCGCGGATCTCCTCGATCTTGAGGGCGAGGTCGTCGGGGCCTAGCCAGTCCGGGTGGCGCGCCG
>JAKSDN010000343.1 GCA_022360075.1 Kiloniellales bacterium
CTCATGTTCGCTCTGCTCGACAGCGGCGAGCGCCGGCTACCGGCTGCCGGACAGACCGGCGGTCCGTCGGCCGTCGCCTTGGCCGCGGACGACCTCCTGGACGGTCAGGGCGCAGGCGCTTCGCTCGGCGAAGCGGAGTCAGGAGACGGCGGCGCGTCGAGCGCCAACGTCTCGCCGGCCTACCTCGCCGCGATCGCCGCCGCACAGGTCGAGGAGGCCGCGACCGATGGCGTCGTGATCGCTTAGGGGCGGGTCGTCAGTTGGATCTCGTCGTTGATTTGGCGTGATCGACCATTGCGGTCTGTCACTGTCGGGCCTGACCCGAGCTTGTCCGGTTGCGGTTCCTGCACTGGGTGGGAAGCGCCCGCTCCAGCGCCGAGGGAACAGCCTTTTCGGCGCTGTGCGCCAGCCCCCCTCCCGGCGCTCCGCGCCGACCTCCCCCTTGAGGGGCTACGGGATGCACAGATCTCTTACGTCAGGTCGGACGAGCCTGGTATTGAGCCGATTTCCATAGAGACGGAAAGCTTGCTTTGTCTCTCTTGTCCGCCTTGCGGACAGACAAAGTGAAACCGGCGCACGCCGTCACTTCGCGAAGCTCGGCCGCCGTGACGCGACATCGAGCTCGGCTTCCAAGGCCATGCCGAGGTTGCACAGCAAACCCTCTTCGAACAGGCCGGCCCAGAGCGAGATGCCGCCGGGCACCTCGAAGCTCGCCGCTTCGGCCGCCACATCGCCGGTCCTGAGCTTGCCGCCGGCGAGCGACGGATCGGAGCGGGTGCCGACGTGCTGGAAGCCGGCGCGCAGGTGCAGGCAGGGATGACCGGTGAAGTTGCTCACCACCAGCATCGGGCCGACCATGAAGGGTCCGATCAGCGCATCCACTTTGCTGAGCAGCGCGTCCATCTCCTGCATGACGCGATAGCGCAGACGGTCGAGCTGGATGTGATCGACGGCCGACAGGAAGCGCGCCTTGCGGAAGGCGTTCGGCCAGGCGCCGGCCTCCTGCCAGCCGAGCTCATCGTCGCGGTCGCTGAGCGTGAGCTCTTCGAAGGCGGCGGCGGCCTCGGCGAAGAGGATGCTCATCAGCGAGCCGTAGGGCAGCTCCGGCAGGCTCACCTCGACCAGCTCCACACCGATCTTGCGGGCCACCGCCAGGGCGGCGCGGTCGACATCGGTCGCGCCCTCGTCCTCGAACCAGGCCGGGTCGTAGCCGAGACGCAAGCCGTCGAGGCTGCGCGTCGCATCGAAGTTGAAGGGCGCATCCAGCGAGCCCAGATCACGCTCGTCGAAGCCGTTGATGGCCTCGAGCACCAGGGCGTTGTCCTCGACCGAGCGGCAAATCGGCCCGATCTTGTCGAGCGACCAGCAGAGCGCCATGGCGCCGGCGCGCGAGACCCGGCCGAAGGTGGGGCGCAGGCCGGTCGTGCCGCAGCGCTGGCTGGGCGAGGTGATCGAGCCGAGCGTCTCTGTGCCGATGCTGAAGCCGACCAGGCCGGCGGCGGTGGCCGAGGCCGAGCCGGCGCTGGAGCCGCTCGACCCCTCGTTCAGGTTCCAGGGGTTGCGGGTCTTGCCGCCGAACCAGATGTCGCCGTAGGCCAGCGCGCCTAGCGTGGTCTTGGCGACGAGAACGGCGCCGGCGGCGCGCAGCAGGTCGACGATATGGGCGTCGCTGTCAGGCACGCGGGTGCTGAACGGCTCGGCGCCCCAGGTGCTGAGAATGCCCTTGGTGTCGAACA
>JAKSDN010001523.1 GCA_022360075.1 Kiloniellales bacterium
CGGGCCGTCGCCTTCGATGGTGTACTCACAGTCGATCACTTCAGACAAAGGACGGCTCCTGCGCTCTGTCGGACCTGGCGGCGGAGATAGCATCGCCATGGGTGGCCAGCAACACGCCCGGCGGTCTTCCTTTGCGCCCGGTCCCATTCCAGGCTAGGTCATGGCCCCATGATCAAGATTTCTCCGACCCTCGAAATCGACGAGCGTGAAATCGAGGAGCGCTTCATTCATGCCTCCGGGCCCGGCGGGCAGAACGTCAATAAGCTGGCCACCGCGGTCCAGCTTCGCTTCGACGTGAGCGCCCTGCCGGATGACCTGCGCGCGCGCCTGAAGCCCTTGGCCGGCCGCCGGCTCACCCGCGACGGCGAGCTGATCATCACCGCCCGGCGCTTTCGGACCCAGGAGCGCAACCGTCAGGACGCCCTGGCGCGCCTGACCGAGCTGCTGCGCCGGGCCAGCGAGTTTCCGCGCCGGCGCCGCCCCACCCGGCCCACCAAGGCGAGCCGCGAGCGGCGCCTGGAAGCCAAGACCCAGCGCTCGGCCAAGAAACGCGACCGCCGCCGGCCGGAGGTGGATTAGAAGCGTGATTGCCGCCCTTCGCGAATCCATCGTCACCAGCCTGAACCGCCGCTTCTTCTATGGCTGGGCGATTGTCGGGACGGCCAGCCTGGGGATCTTCGCCAGCGGCCCCGGTCAGTCCCACACTTTCAGCGTCTTCCTCGAGCCGATCGGGCGCGACCTGGGGATCTCCAGCGCCGAGTTGGCGACCGCCTATGGGCTGGCGACCCTGGCTGCCGCCCTCTTGCTGCCGCAGATGGGGCGCCTGATCGACCGCTTCGGCCCACGCTGCATGCTGAGTGTCATCACGGTGCTGCTCGGCCTGGCTTGTCTCTTCTTCGGTGCGGCCGCCAACTTCCTTTGGCTTGCGGTGGGCTTCGCCGCCTTGCGCTTCTTCGGTCAAGGCTCGCTCATGCTCGGCTGCGCCAACCTGGTCTCCCAGTGGTTCAGTCGCAGCCGCGGCCTGGCCATGAGCCTGATGGCCCTGGGCTTCTGCATCTCCATGGCGATCCCCCCGCCGCGCGCCCAGTCTCTGGTCGAGGCCTATGGCTGGCGCCAGGCCTGGCTGGTGCTCGGAGCCTCCACCTGGCTTCTGATGCTGCCCGTCGTCTTCCTGCTGGTGCACGACACCCCGGAGGGTCTGGGCTTGCAGCCGGACGGAGAGGGTCGGGAGCAAACGACCGCACCATCGGCCAAGGGCGGCGCGCAGGAGATCACCGGCTTGACCCGGGAGGAAGCCCTGCGCCACCCCAGCTTCTACATCCTCTCTCTCGGCTGCTTTGCCATCTCCATGCTGGTGACGACCCTGCATTTTTACCAGGTCTCGATCCTGGCAGCGCAGGGCGTCGGCAGCGAGATTGCGGCTCGGGTCTTCACCGTTTCGGCGCTCACCATGGTCGCCACCATGCCCCTGGTCGGGCGGCTGTTCGACCGCTGCCGCACCCGTTACGTCTTTGCCGCCGCGCTGCTGGTGACAGCCACGTCGCTGATCGGCATCACCTTCGTCCAGAATCTGACCGGCGCCATCGTTTATGCCTTGATCTTCGGATTCAACAACGCCTTCTCCATGACGATCTTCGGCTACATCTGGCCGCGCTACTTCGGCCGCCGGCACCTGGGCAGCATCCAGGGCACCGGCCAGATGATCGGCGTGGTCGGCGCCTCCCTCGGCCCCTTGCCCGTGGGCCTGGCCTTCGATCTGGTCGGCAGCGCGACCAGCACCCTGCAGCTCCTCGCGCTCTTTCCCCTGGCTTGCGCGGTTCTGGCTTTCTTCCTGAAGACCTCTCCCGGAGCCGGCAGCGCGGCGCACTTGGACTGAGCGAACGCAGGTCGCGAGGCCCGGCTTGCCAAGACAGGTCCCACGCCGTACCACGTGGCGATGTTGAACCGGGCCGGCGGAAAAAGCCGCACGGCCAGCCCCATGGACCCGAAAACCATGGACGACGACTTCTACCGAATCCGGCGGCTGCCGCCCTATGTCTTCGCCGAGGTCAACGCGCTGAAGGCCAAAGCCCGCGCGGCCGGCGAGGACATCATCGATTTCGGCATGGGCAACCCGGATCAGCCGCCGCCGCGCCACGTGACCGAGAAGCTGGTCGAGACGCTGGCCGATCCGCGCGTGCATCGCTATTCGACATCGCGCGGCATCCCGGGGTTGCGCCGCGCGATCGCCGGCTACTACGAGCGGCGCTTCGGCGTCACGCTGGACCCGGAGTCGGAAGTGATCGTGACCATCGGCTCCAAGGAGGGCCTGGCCAACCTCTGCCAGGCGATCACCAGCCCGGGCGACGTGATCCTGGTGCCCAACCCGAGCTATCCGATCCACGCCTTCGGATTCATCATCGCCGGCGCGGCGATCCGCAGCATCCCGGCCACGGCGGACCTCGATCTGCTGCGCCACCTCGAGCGCGCCGTCCAGCATTCCGTGCCGAAGCCGACCGCGCTCGTGCTCAACTACCCGGCCAATCCGACGGCCGAGGTGGTCGACCTGGACTTCTACGCCGCGGTGGTGGACTTCTGCCGCCACCACAAGATCTACGTGATCTCCGACCTGGCCTATGCCGAGGTCTATTTCGAGGGCCCGCCGCCGCCCTCGATTCTTCAGGTGCCCGGCGCCGCGGATGTCGCCGTCGAGTTCACCTCGCTCAGCAAGACCTACTCCATGCCCGGCTGGCGGATCGGCTTTTGCGCCGGCAACCGCCGGCTGGTCGCGGCGCTCGCGAGGGTCAAGTCCTACACGGACTACGGCGCCTTCACGCCGATCCAGGTCGCCGCCACGGCCGCGCTCAACGGCCCCCAGGACTGCGTCGAGGAAATGCGCAGCCGCTACCGCCAGCGCCGCGACATCCTCGTCGAGGGCCTCGCCGCAGCCGGCTGGTCGGTGCCGAGCCCGGCGGCGACCATGTTCGCCTGGGCGCCGATCCCGCCGGCCTTCGCCGCGCTCGGCTCGCTCGGCTTCTCGAAGCTTCTGCTGGAGGAGGCGAAGGTCGCCGTCTCGCCGGGCGTCGGCTTCGGCGAGCACGGCGAAGGCTATCTGCGCCTGGCGCTCGTCGAGAACGAGCAGCGCACGCGCCAAGCGATCCGCAATATCAAGGCCTTCCTGCGCAAGGCCGCCCCGCCGACAGACACGCCGCTCGACCCCGGCCACGCGGCCTGAGGGAACACGCGAATTTGCAGGGATTCCGACGCGGCGGAGCTGTATAGTGATCGCTTCCGTTTCGCCGCTGTCAGGCTTCCCTTTCGCTGCTGTCAGGATGACCTCGAAATGCTCGCGCCGCTTGCCCCTCGCCCCTGCGCCCTCTTGCGGCTCGCGCTTCTCTCTTTGGCGCTGAGCCTCGTCCTTCCTTCCGGTGCGGCCCTGGCCGCCACCAACCCAGCCCGCTCCGCCGCCTACATGGAAGAGGCGATCGCCCATCTCAATCGGGGCGATCCCAAGGCAGCCGTGATCGAACTCAAGAACGCGTTGCAGCAGGACCCCACGAACGCCGACGCCCGCCTGCTACTGGGCGAGGTCTACGTGCAGCTCGGCGACGGCGCCTCGGCCGAGAAGGAG
>JAKSDN010000929.1 GCA_022360075.1 Kiloniellales bacterium
ACCTTCGCCGATGCCGGCAAGGGCCTGGTGCTCGGCCTCTGCGTCGCCTTCCTCGGCCTGACCGCCGACCGCCTGATCACCGAATGGGCCAAGCGCCGCAAGCAGCAGTTGGGACTGGACCCGTGACCCCGAGCATGCCGAGTGCCGAAAGCGTCTCCCTGCACGAGACCCCTGGCCGTCCGAAGGTACGCGCGACCCACGCGCTGGAGCCGGGCCTCGCCTTCCCACGCCCCGGCCTGGAGCGCCACACGATCCGCGCCGGCGGCTGCCTCGGCCTGTCGCTGAACCCGGGCGACGGTTTGACCGTCGTCGACCCGGAGGGCCGCCAGCCCGGCGCCCTCATGGCCTTCACCGAGGACGGGCGCGACGGTCTCGCAGCGCTCGGTCTGACGCCGAACCCGGAAGAGACCGGCGTGGCCACAACCTTGGCCGGAGCGCGCGAGGATGCGCGGCGGGTCGCCGCTCTCCTGAAAGCCAAAGACTTCGAGATCGGGCGCGCCGGCACCGCCAGCCTATTTGCGCCCGACAGCCGGCCGGGCGTGAGCGTCGCGCTGAAGGCCGAGGTGGCGCTGCTCTGCCTGATCGCCGCGCCGGGCGGCCCGGCAGCGGTCGACAGCCAGAACCCGCCGACCGACCTGGTCGCCTTCGTCGAGCGTCACGGCCCCCTGGCCGAAGCGACGCCGCTCCTGCCCGAGCCGCTCGCCGACCCTCGCCTCGATTTCCGCATCGCCCGGGCCTCGGCGGAGTCCTACGTCGTTAAGGCCGGCGAGTTCATCCAGATCATCGATTTCGCCGGGCGCGAATGCTCGGACTTCCTGGCCTTCTCACGCGCCCAGCTCGACCGCGGCATCGAGCGCGGGCTCGACGCGACCACGACGCGGACCCTGATGGGCGCGGCCTATCCGGGGCCGGGGCTGTTCTCCAAGTTCTACGACCAGGACATGGAGCCGCTGGTCGAGGTGGTGCGCGACACGGTCGGCCGGCACGACACCTTCGCGCTTGCCTGCACGGCCAAATACTACGAGGACATCGGCTATCCCGGCCATCGCAACTGCTCGGACAACTTCAACAACGCGCTGGCGCCTTACGAGATCTCGGCGCGCAAGGGCTGGCCCGCCATCAACTTCTTCTACAACACGGGCGTGGACGACCATAACCAGCTGATCTTCGACCAGCCCTGGTCGCGGCCCGGCGACTACGTGCTGCTGCGCGCCATGACCGACCTGGTCTGCGCCTCCTCGGCCTGTCCGGACGACACCAGCGCGGCGAACGGTTGGAACCCGACCGAAATCCACGTCCGGGTCTATCCCGAGACCAACAGCTTCTCCAAAGCGGTGGCTTACAGAATGACCCCCGATGCCGAACCCAAGCTCACGCGCGAGACCGGCTTTCACGCGCGCATCGCCGGGAAGACCCGGCAGTTCACCGAGTACCGCGGCTACTGGCTGCCGACCGCCTTCACCGACCATGGCGCGATCGCCGAGTATTGGGCCTGCCGCGAGAAGGCCGCGGTCATGGATCTCTCGCCGCTGCGCAAGTTCGAGGTGCTGGGCCCGGACGCCGAGGCGCTGATGCACTACGCGCTGACGCGCAACGTGCGCCGCCTTTCCGTCGGTCAGGTGGTTTACTCGGCCATGTGCTACGAGCACGGCGGCATGCTCGACGACGGCACGCTGTTCCGCCTCGGGCCCGACAACTTCCGCTGGGTCGGCGGCGACGACTACGGCGGCGTCTGGCTGCGCGAGCTCGCCGAGAAGCTCGGCCTGAACGTCTGGGTCAAGTCGGCGAGCGATCAGATCCACAACATCGCACTGCAGGGCCCGAAGAGCCGCGAGATCCTCAGGCAGGTGGTCTGGACGCCGCCGGCCCAGCCGAGCATCGAGGAGCTCGGCTGGTTCCGCTTCACCATCGGCCGCGTCGGCGGCCACAACGGCATCCCATTGGTGGTCTCGCGCACCGGATACACCGGCGAGCTCGGCTATGAGATCTGGTGTCATCCCGACGACGCGCCGGCGCTCTGGGACGCGGTCTGGCAGGCCGGGCAGCCGCACGGTCTCGCACCGCTCGGGCTCGACGCGCTCGACATGCTGCGCATCGAGGCCGGCCTGATCTTCTACGGCTACGAGTTCTGCGACCAGACCGACCCCTTCGAGGCCGGCATCGGCTTTACCGTGGCGCTCAAGTCCAAGGCCGAGGACGACTTCGTCGGCAAGGCGGCGCTGACTGAGCGCAAGGCCCACCCGCAGCGCAAGCTGGTCGGCCTGGAACTGGACGGCAACGAGCCGGCGGCCCACGGCGATTGCGTGCACGTCGGCCGCGCCCAGGTCGGCGAGATCACGAGCGCGACGCGCTCGCCGATCCTCAACAAGAACATCGCGCTCTGCCGCCTTTCAGTGACTCACGCCGCGCTCGGCACCGAGGTCGAGGTCGGCAAGCTCGACGGCCATCAGAAGCGTATCCCCGCCCGGGTGGTGCCCTTCCCCTTCTACGATCCGGAGAAGGCGCGGGTGCGGGTGTAGGGCAGAGCAGTACGAACGAAAGGCGGCGTTCGTGGGATCGCCCGCCCTATCCCTTGGTGTTG
>JAKSDN010000629.1 GCA_022360075.1 Kiloniellales bacterium
CGCGCCGGCTACGCGCTCGCGATCCCGGACTTCGAGCCGCCGCTGCCGCCCGAGCTGATCGAGGCCGGCGCCGCGGTCTGCGCCAGCAACCGCGCGGTGACCGAGGCTTCGGACATCGTGTTCATCATGGTGCCGGACACGCCCGACGTGGAGGCGGTGCTCTTCGCCGAGGACGGCGTTGCCGCGGGCCTGTCGGCCGGTACGACGGTCGTCGACATGAGCTCGATCTCGCCGACGGCGACGGTCGGCTTCGCCGAGCGCATCGCCGCGCTCGATTGCGACTATCTCGACGCCCCGGTCTCCGGCGGCGCGCCGCGGGCCGAGAACGCCACGCTCACCATCATGGTCGGCGGACCCGAGGCCGCCTTCAAGCGCGTGCTGCCGCTGTTCGAGGCGATGGGCAGCACCGTCACGCTGATCGGCACGCGCAACGGCGACGGCCAGGTCTGCAAGGTCGCCAACCAGATCATCGTCGGCATCACGGTCGAGGCCGTGGCCGAGGCCCTGCTCTTCGCCGCCAAGGCCGGCGCCGACCCGCACAAGGTGCGCTCGGCGCTGATGGGCGGCGCGGCCAACTCGCTGATCCTGGAAAACCACGGCCAGCGCATGCTCGAGCGCAACTTCGCCCAGAGCTTCCGGGTCGCCCTGCAGCAGAAGGACCTCGGCCTCGCGGTGCAGGCGGCCCAGGAGCTCGGCATGGTGCTGCCCAACACGGCCAACACCTGGCACCTCTACAACGGCTGCCTGGCCCAGGGCGACGCGGAGGCCGATCACATCGCCATCCTGAAGGTGCTGGAGGGGATGGCGGGGTTCGAGTTGGGAGGTGAAGGTTAGGGTCTCCGGGTGCTGGTGAGGGCCTTAGTTAGGTGCAAATGCGACACGCCGAGGCCCTGACCTTGAGAGCTTGTGAGGGAATTGAAGTGGGGCTGGAATGTTATCGTGCGTCCTTCGAGACGCGACCTACGGTCGCTCCTCAGGATGAGGTAAATCCTTGGTGGCACTAAGAAATATCCTCATCCTGAGGAGCCCGCGTTAGCGGGCGTCTGGAAGGACGCACGATGGAACTCCAGCAATTCCGCATCCTGTCCCCTCACCCTGAGCCTGTCGAAGGGGGAGGATCGCTCGCTCTCACCCATAGGCGCCAAAAAAAAAATCGAACTGACAGACTCGACCAACCACCGGAGAGACTCCCACCATGAGCAAGATCCAGCGCGTCGAACTTACCGCCTTCACCTTCGAAGTCCCGGACCTCAGCCTCGGCGGCCACGCCGGCGCCGGGGTCGGCAATCTGGTCTACCAGGCGGGCGGGCGCCTGACGGTGACGCGCTACGCCGTGCGCCTGCTCTGCGACGACGGTGCGGAGGGTGCCTACGTCACGCACTGGGTCGGCACGCCCTCGACCTTCGGCCAGATGCAGATGCTGGCGCCCAATCTCGTCGGCCGCGATCCCGAGCAGCGCGAAATCATCTGGGACGACCTGAAGCGCGAGGCGCGCGCCTACGATCACATGGGCCACGGACCGCTCGACATCGCGCTCTGGGATCTGGTCGGGCGCAAGTACGGGATCTCGGTCGCGACCATGATCGGCGCCTTTCGCGAACGGCTGCCGACCTATGCCAGCACCTACCATGGCCAGACCGAGCCGGGCGGGCTCGACAGCATCGAGGCCTTCTGCGACTACGCCGAGGCTTGCAAGGAACAGGGTTTCGTCGGCTTCAAGATCCACGGCTGGCACGACGGCGACGCGCGGCACGAGGCACGC
>JAKSDN010000260.1 GCA_022360075.1 Kiloniellales bacterium
AGGCCGCCAGGCCCGCCGTGAAAGCCCCCATGCCCTTGAGGACACCGCGCCGGTCGAATTGTCCCTTTGCCACTGTCGATTTCGTCATGGCGTTGCCACTCCCTGTTCATTCACGGTTGGTTCTTGCGATTTCACGCTTGGGTCCGGGAGCCTGGTGGCCGTGCTCCCAAACCCGGAAATGCTAGGCTCGCGAGTGCGCGCGAACCAGCACAATATAGTCAACGAAGCGATGCCGAATTGCGGACGGTAGGGCCGATTGATTCGGCCAGCCAGACGTGGGCGGACACCTAGAGCCTGACCGAAGAAGATCCCTTTTCTGGAGCCAGAGCTTAGAGAGAAATCCCTCCTCACGTGTCATTGGCGGACTTGATCCGGCAATCCAGGGATCGCTTGACCCAGGTGCCACGCTGGATCACCGGGTCAAGCCCGGTGATGACAAGTGAAGTACGCAACGCTTTGATCTCACTGGGTTCTTTTCGTGTCGGACGCTTAGGCCGGCTTGAGACCGAGCGTCAGGGCGCGGGAGGTCTCGACATCTTCCGTGATCAGGCGGGCCGCCCGCTCGGCATCGCGGTCCGCACAGGCCTCGAGAATCGCGATGTGCTTTCTCTGGGACGGCCCGATCTGCTCTTTGATCTGGCTCTTGTAGGTGTAGGAGCGGAACAGCCGGATTCGGGCCGAGTTCAGGCGGTAGTGGTGGCTGATGATCTGGTTGTCCAGATGATCGACGATCGCCTCGTGGAAATCCCAAGCCGCCTCGAGCGACGCATTCAGGACGACCGCCGCATCGGCCGCGCCCTCCAGCGATTCGAGCGCAGCCTCGCAGCTTCGCTTCAGGCGCTCGACCGTTTCGGGCGGTGCGTTGGCGGCGAAGTCGCGCACGGCGGTCTGCTCGAGCAGGAGGCGATAGTCGTGGGCATCGTTGATGGTCTTCGGGTCGCCCTCGACGATCTGCACGCCCTTCTGCGGGTAGACGTTGATCAGCTTCTCGC
This sequence comes from Kiloniellales bacterium, assembly GCA_022360075.1. Next base: position 993 of record JAKSDN010000260.1, read on the forward strand.
ACTCGAGCTGTCGAATGGCCTCGCGAATCGGATTGAGCGGCAGCCCCATGAGCAGGGACAGCTCACGTTGCGAGACGAACTGTCCCGGTCTCAGTTCGCCGGAGAAGAGGCACTTCTTGAACTGCCGATAGGCATCGCTCCGCATCATCGCCAAGCCACTCCCGTTCGAGCCAAGGAAACTAGCCGACAAGCCGCCGATTGTGAAACGTCACTTTACAGCAGTCTAAGAACTAACTAACATCTTAGTTAGATGACAGGCGATGATCCATCGAACAAGGGTCGTGTTGGGAGGATTTGCGGGCAATGCTCGATTTTCGGAGCGACACCGTCACGAAGCCGACTCCGGCGATGATGGCGGCGATCGCGCGGGCGGAACTGGGCGATGCCGCGCGCGGCGACGATCCGACGACGAACGAGCTCGAAGCCTTCGCGGCTCGACTGGCGGGCAAGGAAGCCGCGCTCTTCACGCCGAGCGGCACGATGGCTAACCTCGCCGCGCTGCTCACCCACCTGCAACCAGGCGAAGAGGTGATCGTCGACGAGACCGCGCACATCTACAACTCGGAGGCGGGCTCGATGGCGGCCGTCGCGGGCGCCATAGCCCGACCGCTGCGCAGCGAAGGCGGCCTCATGGATCCGTCGCGCGTCGCCGCTGCGATCCGCTCCGGCGAACGCCCGCACGTCGCGCCGACCGGCCTGATCTGTCTGGAGAACACGCAGAACGTCGCGGGCGGTATCGTCCTGCCGCCGGACCGCATGGCCGCGATTCGGCAGGTCGCGTTGGACGCGGGCCTTCCGGCTCATCTGGACGGCGCGCGCTTGTTCAACGCCGCGGCCTATCTGGACCGGCCGATCGCCGATTTCTGTCGGCACGCCGACACGGTCATGCTCGCCTTGTCGAAAGGCCTGGGCGCGCCGGTCGGCTCTCTGCTGCTGGGCAGCGCGGCCTTCATCGCCCAGGCGCGGAAGAAGGCCCGCATGCTCGGCGGCGGTATGCGGCAAGCGGGGCTGATCGCCGCCGCCGCTCTGGTCGCGCTCGACGACCCGCTGCCCCGCTTGCGCCGCGACCATCGTATGGCCAAGCGGCTGGCCGAGGGACTGGCGGCCATCGACGAGAGCCTGGTCAGCGTCGAGCGGGTGCAGACCAACATCGTGAACTGCTTCGTCGACCGTTTCGCCTCCGACGCCGACGCGATCGTGCGGGCCCTGAAGGCTGAGGGCGTCTCGGCCAACTACGCGCGCAGCAAGATCCGCTTCGTCACGCATGCCCACATCGACGAGGAGGCGGTCGATGCCTGCCTTGCCGCCGTCCGAAAGGTCATCGGCAAGGTGCGGCGTGCGGCCTAGGCAACCCTTTTCGCATCGTCCGACGGGTGGAGAAGAAACCAGTCCATGAGCTTCGAGAAACAAGATCCGATCTTCTATGCCGGCGACACCTTGCACCGGATCAAGCAGGAGAAGATCCAACGGGCCATGGAGCGGGCCGGCTACGACGCGCTGCTCCTGTTCAAGGCCGAAGCGGTGCGCTACGTCACCGATTTCTACGTCAAGGGCTTTCGGCCCTTCATGGAGCCGGAATACCTCGTGCTCGTGCCGCGCGGCGGGGCGCCGGCTGTCGGGCACAGCTCGGGCAGCGACGACCTGCGCATCAGGTACAAGTCGGACATCGAGGACACGCGGCGGCTGCCGGCCGTGCATGAATGGTCGGGCGTGATCGGCGAGATGATCGGTGACTACGGTCTGCAGAACGCCCGCATCGGCACCGATTTCATCCCCTTCATGGTCTGCGACGCCCTGCGGGCGGCGTTCCCGGGCATCAGCTTCGAGAACGCTGCCGACATCTGGGTGGAGATCACGGCGGTCAAGCACGACCTCGAGGTCGATCTCATCCGCAACAGCGTCCGGATCGCCGACCTTGGCATGCGCGCGGCGATCGAGGCGGTTCGACCCGGCATCCGCGAGTACGAGGTCGCGGCGGAAGCCGAATACGCGATGCGCAAGGCCGGCTCCGAGATGACGCCTTTCATCCCGGCGGTGTCATCGGGCGCGAACGCCTCGATGTTCGAGCGTGTGGCCACGGAGAAGACCATCGAGGCCGGCGAGATGGTGATCATGGATGTCGGCGCGGTGGTCAAGGGCTACACCGGCGATCTCGGACGCACAGTGATCTGCGGCGAACCGACGCCCAAGCAGCGGGAGGTCTACCGCGCCGCCTACGACTCGGTGCGCGAGGTCGTAAAGGCGGTGAGGCCTGGCGTGACCTGCCACGAGGTCGACCGGCGCGCCCGCGAGGTGATCGAGGAAGCGGGCTGGGGCCGTTATCAGCACGCCGGAAACACGGGACATCAGCTCGGCTACGGCCTGCACGGGGATCCTTTGATCCATCGGGACGTCGACGTGCCGCTCGTGGAGAACATGGTCATTTGCCTCGAGCCGCGCGTCGTTCTGCCCGACCAGCCGGAAGTCGGTGGCGCGCATCTGGAGGACGTCGTCGTGGTGACGAAGGACGGCGCCGAATACCTGAACGACACGCCTTACGACGAGCGGCTACTGAACTGAACCGCCGAAAAGGCGCAAGCCGATCGAGAAACAGGGAGTAGGAAAGGGAGCAAAATGGCTAGCAATATGAAGAGCCCGCGACGCCGCTTGGGATTGACGTTGGCTGCGCTCGTCGCGTCAGCCTTGCCGGCTTTCACCGGCGGGCACAGCGCCGAGGCCGAAGAGGCTTATCCCCAGCGTCCCGTGCAGATCATCGTCGCCTACGGTGCCGGCGGCGGGACGGACCGGCAGGCCCGGCTTCTCGCCGCGCCGCTCGAGGCCATACTCGGCACGCCGGTGACCGTCCAGAACCTGCCCGGCGGCGGCGGCCAGGTCGCGGCTACGGCGCTGCTCCGCGAGGCGCCCGACGGGCACACGATCCTCGCCGGCAACCAGCCGGACATCAACATGTCGGTCGCGATCAAGAACGCCCCCTACGAGCTGGAAGACCTGCAGGTGATCCTGGTCGATCTCTTCGATCCGCGGATCCTGCTCGTGCGCAAGGACTCGCCGATCCGAACCTTCGACGACTTCGTCGAGAAGGCGGAGGCCGAACCGGGCAGCCTCACCGTGAGCGTTTCCCAGGGCGGCGCGCAGGAGCAGTTCGCCAAATGGCTGTTCGGCGCGCTCGGCATCGAGGTGCGGCTGGTCGGCTACAAGGGCGGCAGCCGCGCCGCCAACGCGATGGTCGGCGGGCAGGTCGTGGCCACGATGGGTGATGACTCCGCGCGCCTGAACATTCGCGACGAGGCACACGCGCTGCTGCTCGGCGCACCGCAGCAAAGCCCGCGCTGGCCCGAGGCGCCGACCCTGGTCGAGGCCCTGAAGCCCTATGGGGTCACCCCGCCGACGCCGGACTTCCTGGGTCGCTACGGCGTCTACGTCGTGCCGGCCGCCTTCAAGGCGAAGCATCCGCAGCACTATGCCAAGCTGCAGCAGGCGATGATCGAGTCCCGACAGGCCGCCGCGTTCCAGGAGAACATCGCCAAGCGCGGAATCGGCGATCTGTCGATCGGCAAGCCCGGCGAGGACTTTGCGGAGGTCTTCGCAAAGGGCACGGAAGCGGTCAAGGCGATGGCCAACTAACGACGGCCTGGACCGTTAGGCTAGGAGTACGGGCAGAGAGCGACCTGCCCGTCTCCGTAACTTTTTTTGGGAGCGCCGCCATGTCCGCAACCGACAAGAGCCGCCGGCGATCCTGGCTGGGCGAGATGCTGGTGCCGGCCATCATGCTGGTTTGCGTGGGGGTCTATTGGACCGATGCCGCGGACCTCTCCGCCGAAGCCGTCGCGTTTCCCTTTGCGATGACGGTGATCGTCGTCGTCGCCCTCATCGTCGCCGTCGCGCCCGCTCTCCTATCTGCGAAGGATGCCAAGACGTCGGACTGGGCAGCCGATAGCGAAAGGGCCGGCCGTCTGCCGGTCGCGATCAAGACCTGGACGATCGCCCTGTTGCCGGTTCCGCTTGTCTTTTTCTGGCGCGACATCGGGGCGATGCCGGTGGTCTTCGTCTACGCGGCCTATCTGCTCCTTGTCCTGGGAGAGCGCCGAGGCCTCTGGCTGATCTTGGTTCCGGGCGTCCTGGCGACGGCTCTGGTCTATCTCTTCCGGACGGTGCTCTACGTGCGCTTGCCCGACGTCCCTTGGATGCTTGACGGCTGAGAAGTCCGGCAGCGGTTCGCCGACGTGGAGCTTCTCGATCATCTGCAGGCCGGCATCGAGGCCGCCATCGGCCTCGAGCCGCTTTTGCTCATGCTGGCCGGAACCGTGCTTGGAATTGCCGTGGGCGCGACGCCGGGGCTCTCGTCGGGCATGGCCGTCGCGGTGCTGCTGCCGCTGACCTTCACCATGGCGCCGGTCAACGGCATGATCTTCCTGACCTCGATCTACGTGTCGGTCACCTATGGCGGCGCCATCACGGCCATTCTCCTCAACACGCCCGGCGCGCCGGAGAACACGGCCACGGCCTTCGATGGCTACCCCTTGACCCGGCAGGGGCGGGCCGGCGAGGCCCTGGGTACCGCGATCATGGCGTCGGCCGTGGGCGGCATCGCGTCCTATCTCGTGATGCTCGTCGCGATCGGCGGTGTCGCGGCGATCGCGCTCAGGTTCGGTCCCGCCGAGCTGTTCCTGATTGCCATCGCCGGCGTGGCCGTTCTCGGCGCGGTCGGTGGGGGCTCGCCGGTGAAGATCTTCGCCTCCGGCGCCTTCGGGCTTCTGATCGGGACGATCGGCGTCGTGCCGACCGGCGAGTGGCGCGCGACCTTCGGCAATCCCTATCTGGCCGAAGGCGTGCAGGTCGTGCCCGTTCTGATCGGCATGTTCGTGGTCTCCGAGCTCATGCTGCTGGCAGGCCGCGCCTATGTCGTCGACGAGGCTCTGGAGGGCCGGCGCAGCCTGCGGCCGATCCTGTCCGCGTTCAGGAAGCCGCTCGGCCATCCGGTCACGCTCGCCCGCTCTTCGGCGCTCGGCATGGGGATCGGCCTCATCCCGGCGGCCGGGGCCACGCTCGCCGCCTTCGCCTCCTACGGCCTGGCGCGGCGCGCGGCGGAGCGCCCGGAGACGTTCGGCAAAGGCAATCCCGAAGGCATCGTCGCTGCGGAGAGCGCGAACAACGCCTGCTCCGGCGGCGCGCTGATGACCACCCTGGTGCTGGGCGTGCCGGGCAGCGTGACGACGGCCGTCCTGCTCGGTGCGCTCACGATGCAGGGTTTGCAGGCCGGCCCGCAGCTCGTCTACGAGCAGATCCCTCTGGTCTACGGCCTGATCGTCGCCGCCATCGTCTCGCAGGTCTTCATGGTCGCGGCCGCCGCCGTTGCCGGCTACGGCCTGTCGGGCGCGCTCGCGGTGCCAACCCGCATTCTCATCCCCGTGTTGATGGTCTTCGCGATCCTCGGCGCCTTCGCCCTGCGCAACGCCGAGTTCGACGTCTACCTCATGCTGGCTTGCGGCGCCTTCGGCTATCTGCTCAAGCGGCAGGGCTACTCGCCGGCGGCCGTAGTCATGGGCGTCATCCTGGCGCCGATCGCCGACAACGAGCTCATCCGCATGTTCCAGCTCTACGGCGCCGACTGGTACTTCGCCTTTTTCCAACGGCCGATTGCCGCGACCATCCTGGCGATCGTCACCGGCGCCATCGTTCACGGCCTTTGGCGCCGCCGTTCGCGGAACGGCCGACCGCGCCCGAGCATGATCGAGGAATAGGCAGCGGTCACCGCTTTAGAGCGTTTTGCGCTCGCATGGAATCGGCTCCGGCCCACGCCCCCACCCGGCCACCCCTAGGATACTGGAGTTGGGTGGCCGGGTGGGGGCGTGGGCCGGAGCCGTACGATCAGAAAACGCTCGAGCGATGCTCGGCGAGGTCGTTCCAGACCTGCTGCTCGACCAGCTCGCCGTCGCGCAGCCGGAAGCGGTCGATGAAACGAATGCCCGCGAAGGCGCTGCCGTCCGGCCATTCGCCGGAGAGCGTGCCGAAGCAATAGACCACGGTGTCGCCGCCGGACTCCGCCCGATCGAAGCCGTCGTAAGTCTTGCGGACCGAGCGGTAGCGCGGCTTGGCCCAGGCGACCAAGGCCTCGAGGCTCTCGAAGACCGCATCGCCG